>NZ_QAIJ01000175.1:0-600 GCF_003060985.1 Stenotrophomonas sp. HMWF023 | reverse complement strand
GATCACGGTGGTGGAACAGGAAGGACGGCTGACCGCGTACGCGGGGTGACCGCGCCTCCGTGGCGGGCCGGATGTCCGGCCCGCCACGCCTTGCTTCAGAACCGCAACGCCAGCGCGCGCGACTCGATCGGTGCCATCCGGCTCTGGTCCTGCAGCTGCAGGTCGCGCAGTTCATAGGGCGCACCGAAGCCGGCAGGCAACGCGGCCTGGTCGAACGGCAGCACCAGCGCGCCGCGGCCCGGGCCATCGAACCACGCTGCGGCATGGGCCTGCGCCACCGGCTGCAACTGGCCGTTGGCTGCGGTGGCATACAGCGTGCCGCGCGCCTCGTAGCGGCCAGCGGCGGCCACCTGCAGCGGCAGGCTGACCTGGCGGCTGGCCGGATCGGGCATGGCCTGGCCGACGAAGCGGGCGGTCGGCCTGGCCACCGCGAAGGCAACCTTGCCATCGCGCAGCACGCCGTCGGCCTGGGCGAACACCTGCAGTTCCCACAGGCCCTGTGCGTTGCTGGCCTCGGCCGGAATCCTCACCTGTGCACGCAGGCTGCCATCGGTGGTGCGCAGCAGCCGCTGCGGCCAGCTGCGGCCATCGGGTGCGACC
>NZ_QAIJ01000022.1:0-1174 GCF_003060985.1 Stenotrophomonas sp. HMWF023 | reverse complement strand
GAGTGCCGCTGTTGCTGTTGCCTCTGCCGTTGCTGTTGCCTCTGCAGGTGCAGGGCGCAGCCCTGCCGGGAAACCAACCCTATTCAGGCAGGTAAGTGCAGGTCACAGGATAAGCAGACGCCTTGTTGCCTTTGCCGATCGGGTCCACATTCCTTGTCAGGAAACGGGCAGCCGCCCGTTGTCGAGACAACAGGAGACCTGCATGTCCGCTTCCCCCGCAGCCCCCGCTGCCATTTCCCGCGACCCGGCCACCGGCCAGCAGATTGCCAGCCATCCCTTCGCCACTGCCGCCGACCTGGAAGCGATTCTTGATCGCGGTCAGGCCGGCTTTGCTGCCTGGAGCGCGCAGTCACTCGAACAACGCGCGGGCGTGCTGCGTGCGATGGCCGCCGTGCTGCGTCGCGACCGTGAGCCCCTGGCCGCACTGGCCACCGCCGAGATGGGCAAGGTCCACGCCGAGTCGCTGGCCGAGATCGAGAAGTGCGCGGTGCTGTGTGACTGGTACGCCGACAACGGCGCGGCGTTCCTGCGCGACGAGCCGACTGCGGTGGCCGACAACAAGGCCTATGTCTCCTACCTGCCGCTGGGCGTGGTGCTGGGCATCATGCCGTGGAACTTCCCGTACTGGCAGGTGATGCGCGCGGCCGTACCGATCCTCATGGGCGGCAATGGTTTCCTGCTGAAGCCGGCCGAGAACATCGTCGGCACCGCCGCGCTGCTCGCCGCTGCGTGGCGCGATGCGGGCCTGCCGGAGGGCACCTTCATCGCCGCCAACATCAGCCGCGAGGGCACCAGTGCCGCCATCGCCGATGACCGCATCGCGGCAGTGACCCTGACCGGCAGCGTCGCCGCCGGGCGCAGCATCGCCGCGCAGGCCGGGCAGGCGCTGAAGAAGGTGGTGCTTGAACTGGGTGGCTCGGATCCGTTCATCGTGCTGGCCGACGCCGACCTCGATGCCGCGGTCGATGCTGCTGTGGCCTCGCGCTTCCAGAACACCGGGCAGGTGTGCATTGCCGGCAAGCGCATCATCGTCGAAGCGCCGGTGTACGAGCGCTTCGTGGCGTTGTTCTGCGAGCGGGTGCAGGCGCTGACCGTCGGCGATGGCCGCGAGGCCGGCAACCGGATCGGCCCGATGGCCCGGCAGGACCTGCTTGAACAGCTTGATGCGCAGGTG
>NZ_QAIJ01000174.1:0-11169 GCF_003060985.1 Stenotrophomonas sp. HMWF023 | reverse complement strand
CAGCAGGACATCGTGGAGCATGTGGCTGCCGGTCACGATGCCCTGGTGCTGATGCCCACCGGTGGCGGCAAGTCGCTGTGCTACCAAGTGCCCGCCCTGCTGCGCGACGGTGTCGGCATCGTCATCTCGCCGCTGATTGCCTTGATGCAGGACCAGGTCGAAGCCCTGCGCCAGCTCGGCGTGCGCGCCGAATTCCTGAACTCGACCCTGGACGCCGAAACGGCCGCCCGGGTCGAACGCGAACTGCTCGCCGGCGAGCTCGACATGCTCTATGTCGCCCCCGAGCGCCTGCTGACCGGCCGCTTCCTGTCGCTGCTGTCGCGCAGCCGGATCGCGCTGTTCGCCATCGACGAAGCCCACTGCGTGTCGCAATGGGGCCACGACTTCCGCCCCGAATATCGGCAGCTGACCGTCCTGCACGAGCGCTGGCCGGAGATTCCGCGGATCGCCCTGACTGCCACCGCCGACCCGCCGACCCAGCGTGAAATCGCCGAGCGCCTGGACCTGGCCGAAGCACGTCATTTCGTCAGCTCCTTCGACCGCCCCAACATCCGCTACACCGTGGTGCAGAAGGACAACGCCCGCAAGCAGCTGAGCGACTTCCTGCGCAGCCATCGCAGCGAGGCCGGGATCGTCTACTGCATGTCACGGCGCAAGGTGGAGGAAACCGCCGAGTTCCTGTGCACGCAGGGTTTCAATGCCCTGCCCTACCACGCTGGCCTGCCCTCGGAAGTGCGTGCCAACAACCAGCGCCGGTTCCTGCGCGAAGACGGCATTGTCATGTGCGCGACCATCGCCTTCGGCATGGGCATCGACAAGCCGGACGTGCGCTTCGTCGCCCACACCGATCTGCCCAAGTCGATGGAAGGCTACTACCAGGAAACCGGCCGCGCCGGCCGCGATGGCGACGCTGCCGAGGCCTGGCTCTGTTACGGCCTGGGCGATGTGGTGCTGCTCAAGCAGATGATCGAGCAGTCCGAGGCCAGCGAGGAGCGCAAGCAGCTGGAGCGGTCCAAGCTTGACCACCTGCTGGGCTACTGCGAATCCATGCAGTGCCGCCGCCAGGTGCTGCTGGCCGGTTTCGGTGAAACCTATCCCAAGCCCTGCGGCAACTGCGACAACTGTCTGACCCCGCCTGCGGCCTGGGATGCCACCATCCCCGCGCAGAAGGCCTTGAGCTGTGTGTACCGCAGTGGCCAGCGCTTCGGCGTCGGCCACCTGATCGACGTCCTGCGTGGCAGCGAGAACGAGAAGGTCAAGCAGCAGGGCCACGACAAGCTGAGCACCTACGCCATCGGCCGCGACCTGGATGCGCGCACCTGGCGCAGCGTGTTCCGCCAGCTGGTGGCTGCCAGCCTGCTGGAAGTGGTCAGCGAGGGCCACGGCGGCCTGCGCCTGACCGATGCCAGCCGCGACGTGCTGACCGGTCGCCGCCAGATCAGCATGCGCCGCGATGCGGTCAGTGCCAGCACCGGTCGCGAACGCAGCGCGCAGCGCACCGGCCTGTCGGTGCTGCCACAGGACTTGGCCCTGTTCAACGCCCTACGTGGCCTGCGCGCCGAGCTGGCGCGCGAGCAGAACGTGCCGGCCTTCGTGATCTTCCACGACAGCACCCTGCGCAACATCGCCGAACAGCGCCCGACCTCGCTGGACGAGCTGGCCCGGGTCGGTGGCATCGGCGGCACCAAGCTCAGCCGCTATGGCCCGCGCCTGGTGGAGATCGTGCGCGAGGAAGGGTAGCGCCCCAACCGTACGCTGATGCCCCTGTAGAGCCGAGCCCACGCTCGGCTGCCGGTCGCGCAGAAGCAGCCGAGCATGGGCTCGGCACTACATTGGTGCAGCTCCAACCTTGAACACACCATTCAGCATGAAGTGCATCCGGCCCCGCTTGCGGCTAAATTGACACCATGTCCCTCGCCTCGACCCTGCTCCGTGTCGTGCTCATGCTCAGCCTGTTGCTCAACGGGCTGAACGCGGCCATGGCCAGCGGACACGAGGACATGGGTCGCATGGCCCATGCGATGACCTCGGCCATGACCGATGAGGGCGATGCGGACTGCCACCACCACGCCGGCATGACCGCCGACGAGGCGCCGCAGGCCAAGGCCCCCGCCCATGACGCGCACTGCCAGATCAAGGACTGCGTGCGCAGCTGCGCCCAGCATCCGCTGCTGGCGGTGCAGGCACTGCCGTTCCTGGCCGGCCCCGGTCTTTCCTTGACCCCGCAGCCGATGCCTGCCAACGGCCGCCCGGCACCGCCGCTGCCGCCGATCTCACGCCCTCCCATCGGCTGATCCAACACGCCTCGTGCGCGCTGCGCACTGAAGCCGGCCCTGCGCTGGCGTCTTTCCGTGTTTGGAGTCACCACCATGAGTACCCGTATTCCTCCCGGCCCGGGCGCTGTGCCCATGCCATCGCGTCGTCTTTTCGTGCAGGGCATCGCCGCTGGCGGCGTGGTTGCCGGCATCGCCGCAGCCGGCATCCCGCAGCGCGCGCTCGCCGCCGCCTCTGCCGCGCCACGCCTGGCCGGCGCGCCGGCGGTCATCAGCGATACCCGCGTCGAACTGGCCATCGGCGAGTCGCTGGCCAACTTCACCGGCCGCACCCGCCCGGCGATCACCGTCAACGGCTCGCTGCCGGCACCGATCCTGCGCTGGCGCGAAGGCCAGACCGTTGACCTGTTCGTGCGCAACACGCTCGGCCAGCACCCCACCTCCATCCACTGGCACGGCATCCTGCTGCCGGCCAACATGGATGGCGTACCCGGCCTGAGCTTCAACGGCATCGGCCCCGGCGAGACCTACCACTACCACTTCGATCTCAAGCAGTCCGGCACCTACTGGTATCACAGCCATTCGTTGTTCCAGGAACAGGCAGGGTTGTACGGTGCGCTGATCATCGACCCGGCAGAGCCCGCACCCTACCGGCATGACCGCGAGCACGTGATCATGCTGTCCGACTGGACCGACATGGACCCTGGCGCGCTGTTCCGGCGCATGAAGAAGCTCGCCGAGCACGACAACTACTACAAACGCACCCTGCCCGACTTCCTGCGCGACGCCCGTCGCGATGGCTGGTCGGCCGCGCTGTCCGACCGCGGCATGTGGGGCCGGATGCGGATGACGCCCAGCGACATCTCCGACATCAACGCGCACACCTACACCTACCTGATGAACGGCACCGCCCCGGCCGGCAACTGGACCGGCCTGTTCCGCAGCGGCGAAAAGGTGCTGCTACGCTTCATCAATGGCGCGTCGATGACCTACTTCGACGTACGCATCCCCGGCCTGAAGATGACCGTGGTCGCCGCCGACGGCCAGTACATCCATCCGGTCAGCATCGACGAATTCCGCATCGCCCCGGCTGAAACCTACGACGTACTGGTCGAACCCAGCGGCCAGGATGCCTTCACCATCTTCTGCCAGGACATGGGCCGCACCGGCTATGCCGCCGGCACTCTCGCCGTGCGCCATGGTCTGCAGGCACCGATTCCCGCGCGCGACCCGCGCCCGCTGCTGACGATGAGCGACATGGGTCATGACATGGGCGGCGGGGGCCACGACGGCCACGACATGGCGGCGATGAAGGGCATGGAAGGCGGCTGTGGTGCCAGCATGGGCCACGGTGCGCATGGCGACGGCAGCGATGCCGCCAGCAAGGCGCCAAAGCATCCCGCCAGCGAGCGCAACAACCCGCTGGTGGACATGCAGAGTTCGGCCACCGAGCCGAAACTGGACGACCCCGGCATCGGCCTGCGCGACAACGGCCGCCAGGTGCTGACCTATGGTGCGATGCGCAGCCTGTTCGAAGACCCCGATGGTCGCGAGCCGAGCCGCGAGATCGAGCTGCACCTCACCGGCCACATGGAGAAGTTCTCCTGGTCATTCGATGGCATTCCCTTCGCCGGTGCCGAGCCGCTGCGCCTGAACTACGGCGAGCGCATGCGCATCGTGCTGGTCAACGACACCATGATGCAGCACCCGATCCATCTGCATGGCGTGTGGAGCGATCTGGAGAATGCACAGGGTGAATTCCAGGTGCGCAAGCACACCATCGACATGCCACCCGGCACACGCCGCACCTATCGCGTACGCGCCGATGCACTCGGCCGCTGGGCCTACCACTGCCATCTGCTATACCACATGGAAGCAGGCATGATGCGCGAAGTGAGGATCGAAGAATGAGCCGTTCCCTGCTTGCTCCGAGCCTGTTGACCCTCAGCCTATTGACCGCGCTGCCTGCGTTCGCGCAGTCCCATGCCGGTCATGACATGACAGCGCCCTCGCCTCCTGCAAATACCACGCCAGCGGCAGCTGCCGACGTGGATCATTCGAAGATGGACCACTCGAAGATGGATCACGGCGCGATGGACCATTCAACGATGGACCATGGCGCGATGGACCATTCAAAAATGGGCCACGGCACACCCGCGCCGACCGCGCCGCGCGAACCGATCCCGGTCCCCACCGATGCCGATCGTGCGGCCGCGTTCCCACCCATCGCGCATGGTGCGATGGAGCACGCGCCGGAGATCAACAGTCTGCTGCTGATCGATCGCCTAGAACACTGGGATGGAAAGAACGGCAACGGCCAGGCCTGGGAGGCCAGCGGCTGGATCGGCGGCAACATCAATCGACTGTGGCTGCGCACCGATGGCGAACGCAGCAACGGCCGCACGGAATCGTCGGGCGTGGAAGCACTCTACGGGCGTGCCATTTCGCCGTGGTGGGACGTGCTGGTCGGCGTACGCCAGGACTTCCGCCCCGCCGATTCACGCACCTGGGCGGCGATCGGCATCCAAGGGCTGGCACCGTACAAGTTCGAAAGCTCGGCCACGCTGTACATGGGTTCCGGTGGCCAGCTGATGGCCAAGGCCGAGATCGAATACGACGTGTTGTTGACCAACCGGTTGATCCTGCAGCCACTGCTGGAAGCCACCTTGGCCAGCAAGGATGAACCCGAGTACGGCATCGGCCGCGGCCTCAACAAGGTCGAAGCCGGCCTGCGCCTGCGGTACGAGTTCAACCGCCGCTTCGCGCCGTACATCGGCATCAGCCACGAACGCGCCTTCGGCGATACCGCCGACTATGCGGGCGACCATGCACGCGATACGCGCTGGGTCGCCGGCATCCGCATGTGGTTCTGAGCAGCGGATCATGAGCAGCAGCCGGCCCCGGCAACCACCGGGGCCGGCTACACTGCCGCACGTTCCATTGCAGGCTGCACCATGTCGTTGCATATCCGCCGCGCCACCCTAGCCGACGTCGACGCCCTGTCGGCGATCGCCATCGCCACCTATACCGAAACCTGGGGCGATTCCTATCCGCCGCAGGACCTGCACACCTTCCTGCAGGATCACTACGGCACCGCACCGCAGCGGGTCGAACTGTCCGACCCGCGCAGCGCGGTGTGGCTGCTGCTGGAGGGTGAAACGGTGGTGGGCTATCTGGCCGCCGGTGCCAACACCCTGCCGCATGCGGACGCGCGCGATGGCGACATCGAACTCAAGCGCCTGTACATCCTGGCCAGCCACCAGAATGGTGGCTACGGCGCGCGCCTGATGGATACGTTCATGGCCTGGCTGGACCAGCCACAACACCGCACCCTGTGGGTGGGCGTGTGGGAAGAGAACTTCGGCGCGCAGCGCTTCTACGCGCGTTACGGCTGCAGCAAGGCCGGCGAGTACGACTTCATCGTCGGCGACAGCCGCGACCGCGAGTTCATCCTGCGCCGGCCCTGAGCGGCGTCAGAAATCGAACAGCTCGGAGAGGAAGCTCTCCTTCTTCTTTTTCTTGTAACCCTGGCTGTACTGGCCACGGTTGTCATCATGGCGCTGGCCGAGATGACGGGTATCGCGGTGCATCACCGGCGGCGGCGCGGCCTGCGGTTGCACAGGCGCGGGCCCTGGCGGCGGCATGGCGGCACCTGCACCGTCAGTGGCGCGCTCGATGATCTTGTCGAGTTCGCCACGGTCCAGCCATACGCCACGGCAGCTCGGGCAGTAGTCGATCTCGATGCCATGGCGCTCGGCCATCTGCAGGGTCTGGGTCTTGCACACGGGGCACAGCATTCGCATTGCTCCTGTCGGTCTGGCCTCGACTGTACCTGCGTACGGATGACTGTGCGGCAACGCATGACCGATGGCACAGGGACTTCCGGCGCGTGCCGCCGACCCGGTCCCGTCCCACACTGCGCCATCACCGCGCCTGGAGCCTGCACATGAGCGTTGCTTCCCGGCTGCCCAGCGCACTGCGCCTGCTGCTGGTCCTGCTGGGCGTTGGCATCGGCCTGAATCTACGTGACCTGTCAGCCGCCGTCGGCGCTCCCATTCCGGCCCTGCCCATCCCCTATGGCGGGAGCCTGCTGGACAACGCGCTGGCAGTGATCGTGGCGGTGCTGCTGGCAGCCGTACTGCGCCCGCGCGACATGGGCCTGATCGAAAGCCTGGGACTGCGCGGCAACGGTCTGCGCGGACCGGCGCTTGTGCTGCTGGCCAGCCTGCCCTGCTGGCTGGGGCTGGCGCTGCTCGGTACGCCGAACACGGCGCTGACAGCACTGGATGCCGCGATGCTGGGCGTGCTGTTCCCATTGGCCGAAGAAGTGCTTTACCGCGGCCTCGGCTTCGCCCTGCTGGTGCGCATCGTGCGCGGCCCGTGGCCCCTGCTGGCGCTGCCGCAGGCCCTGCTGTTCGGCTGGGTGCATTGGCTGGGCTTTGGTGGCCTCGACGGCGGCGGCATCGCCCTGTTCGTCGGTGTAGTGATCGCCTTCGGCGGCTTCATCTTCGCCTGGCTCGACCACCTCGACGGCGACGCCCTGTGGTGCGGTCTGGTGCTGCACGTGTCGATGAACCTGGCCTGGAATGTGTTCAGCCTCGATGACGCCGTCGCGCTGGGCTGGCAGGCCACCAGCCTGCGCATCGGCACAGCGCTGCTGGCCGTTGCGGCACTGGCCTGGCATGTACGCCGTCAGCGCAACAACCCGCTGTAACGCTCACTTAGCCAATCCTGCACACGGGGCTCACTGGGCGCTTGCGCATACTTGCGCGCCTTTCATGCCCTGCCGTCCGGAGTTGTTGCGTCATGCTGCTGTCCAAGCGCCACGTTGAACCACGCGTCCTGCTGATCGAAGACGCCGAGGAAACCCGTGAATTGAGCCGTATGGCGCTGGAGAGCCAGGCCTGCCATGTGGCAGGGGTCAGCAGCGCCGAAGCCGCGCTGGGCCTGCTGGCGGCGGGAGAGCGCTTCGACCTGATGTTCACCGACGTCAATCTCGGCCGGGTCAGCGGTATCGAGGCCGCCAACCGCGTGCGCGCCCTTTATCCCCAGTTGCCGATCCTGGTGACCTCGGGCATGGACCAGCATGCCGTGCTGCCGCAGCTGCACGACGGCATCCACTTCCTGCCCAAGCCCTACAACATGAGCGAGCTGCTGGATGCGATCCGGTTGTGCTTCCGGCATGCCGACGTGGGCGTATTGATCGGGGCGGACGCACAGGCAGCGTGAGGCCCCATCCACGCATGCCGTGGATCTACTGCGATGCGCACCGTTGCGTGAACGGAAAATACTGCCAGTAGATCCACGCCATGCGTGGATGGATCAGGCCGTCAGCCGCCGGTATACGGTCCTTCGCCCGGAAGTACCTGCAGCAGCGCGCGGGTGATCACGCGCGGATACACAGTGAGATGGTCTTCGCCATCAATCACGATGTTCTCGACCTGCAGCTTGCGACCGCTGCGCTGCAGCTGGCCGGCGAAGTCGGCGGTCTGCCGCAGCATGTCGTTGCCCGTTGAATAGCGCGGGCCCGGCTTGACCGTCTCGTAGCCGCCCACCGACAGCAGCACGCGGATGGGCTGTGAAGGCATTACCGCGGCGTCCTGCATGCGCGGCAGCAGGCCCTGGTCGAACCACAGCGACGGACTGGACAGGATGTAGGTGCCGAACATGTCGGGCCGGGTGGTCAGCACATACGTGCCGAGCAGGCTGCCGTAGGAATGGCCTGCAAACACGCGCCGGGCCGGATCGGTACGGTAGCGCGCATCGATCATCGGCAGCGCGTGGTCAGCAAGGAAGTCGCGGTAGTGGGCCGCGCCGCCATAGGTGACATCTTCGCTGTAATAGCCGGCAGGGGTGCGCACAGGATCACTGGGGGTGTAGTCGCGCGAGCGGCTCTGCTTCGACGTCAGGCCTTCCTGCGGCGGCAACCCGACCAGGATGAAATCCTCGATGTTGACGCCCTGCTGCCCCACCAGGTTGCGCACGCTGCGCACCAGCGGAAAGCTGTACAGCGCGTCGGTCACGTACAACACCGGATAGCGCTTCTGCGGATGCGCCGCGTAGCCGGCAGGCAACGCCACCCACAGAGCATAGTCGCGCCCAATCGGGTCGTGCACGCGCAGTGACTCGGTATCAGGCAGCACCACGCCTGGCAGGGCTGTCGCGCTTTCCTTGGCTTCATTCTGCGTTGTCGGCGGCGCCACCGACATCGCGCAACCTGCCAGGGCCAGGCAGGCCAGCACACTCCATCCACACACACGCTGCATCCGCGCTCTCCTGTTGCGGGCGACGCACGCAGGTGGCGCCGCTACCGCATCCTCACACGCCGCATTGCTGCACGCCAAGCTGCTTCAGGGCAACGCCGGCGGCGGTGCCGGGAACAGCGTCCGCAGGGCCTGCAGCGCCGCCGGGTGGTAGATCGTCGCGTGGGTCTCTTCCGGCAGCGGCTGGTACTTCACCAGCGTTGCCGGTGATGCCTGCTGCAGCACCGTCGCCAAGCGTGCGCTCGACGCAGCCAATTCCGGCTGGCCACTGCTGGCCAGGAACAGTCGTGCACCGCTGCTGGCAACCGACGACAACTGCTTGCCTGCGCCAGACAGCAACGCACCGCGGTTCCACCACAGGCTGGGATCCAGCGCGATGTAGCTGTTGAACAAGGTCGGTTCCTGCAGCAGCGTCTCGACCACAAACAATCCGGCCAGCGATTCGCCGATCAGCGCGCGCTCGTCGGTGGTCACATAGCGCTGGCGCACCTGCGGCATCAGTTCATCGCGCAGGAAATCGCGATATGCCGCCGAGCCACCAATTCGTGGCGCGATTTTGCGATCCTCCGCCACGTTGCTGGGGCCGGTCATGTCGCGGCGGCGCTCGGTGTTTTCGATACCGACCAGCAGGAACGGACGCATGCTGCCATTGCCCGTCAGCACCTGCACCAGCCCGGCCACGTGCAGGAGGTCCTCGCCGATGCCACCATCGGGCATGTACAGCACCGGCAGCGGCGTCTTCGGGTCCAGGCCCCACGGCTTTGGGCGGTACACGTTGATGCGGCGGGTTTCGCCCAGCGCCTTGGACTGGATGGTGAAGGTTTCGCCAATGACCAACGGCGACGCGAGTGCCGGCTGAGCCTCTGGCTCGGCGGCCATCAGCGGCGCAGCGGAGACAGCGGACAACAACAGCGACAGCACGATCAAACGCATGGGGCGACCCATCCTGGGAAAGACGCTGAGCATAACGCCACGCTGATCGCGCGGCAGACTTCATCTCGACCCCGATTGCGATGATACGCTGGTGAGCGCTCGTCATGGATCACCGAAGGTCTCTGACCCCACCGCGACCCGCACGCCTTCAACGCCGGTCCAACGCGATTACCGCCTGGCAGCTCCTGAGCTGGTCGTCGGCGTCGCGTCCGATTCGAACAAGCGCTGCCGCAACCTCTGCTCGTAGTTGGGCGCCCGCATCACGTTCGCGGGCGCTGGCGGTGGCGTCGGACAAGCGACCGGTATGGCAGGCGGCGAGGTCGTTGCGCAACCGGAGACTGCCAGCACGCAGGCCAGCGACCACCTCGGCTTCCACTTCGGCCGCACGTTCGCGATCTTGTTCATGTCGTACTCCCAGCGAGGCCATCGCCCCGGTCTGTACCGCCTGCCGTTCGCGTGCTGCGCGCTCGGCCTGCATTGCCTCGGCGTGCTGCAGCGACGCAACCCCGGCCTTTGCGGCATCGCTGCGATCGCCGCGCCAGCCCCAGCCTGCCGCGAACATCACCGACGACCACAGCACCAGCAGCACTATCGCGATCAATGTGCGTGTCATCCCTCACTACTCCGCCAGGCAGCGGGCATGACGCTGTTGCTGCCGTTGCCATACGCCCCAACACACCGTATTGGGCTGTCCGTTGACCCGGGTCGAGCAGTCGTAGCCCCCTGCCCGCTTCCACAGCAGCAGCGCATCGCATGCCTGGCGGTATTCACCTCGCAGGAGATGCCCGCGCATGGACGATCCATTCCAGTTGCCGATCCCATACTGGTAGAGGAAGTCGACATAGGTGTCGTACTCACCCTGGGTCAGTGCGACGCCCGGCAACGACGCGCGGAACTGCGATTCCTCGCGCGCCAGGTGTGCTTCCACGGTACGCAACGCACGGACCGGTGTAGTCCGGTCTCCGAGCCGGACCGGCGTGCCATCCTCGCGTCGGGTCGAGCCAAAACCATAGGTAGGCCGATCATTGCGGGTCGGCACCACCGCCGCGTCGGTATAGCCCTCATGCTCGACAATGGCGATCAGACCTGCGGCACTGAGGACCAGCGCAGCAACCAGACGGCGCACCGGCAACGCTGTGGCCGGCCTGCTCATTCGCGTCCCTTCCGCCGCCACTCGCGCAGCCAGCGCCAGCACAGGTAAGCGATCTGCGCGGCGAGATAGATGATGGTCAGGACCACCACCAGGCGGTCCAGGGTTATGCCGGCGGCAAGTGCACCGGCAACGGTTACCGGCGGAGCCGATTTGGCCGCCGCTGCGCCCACTGCGCTGAAGATTTCTTCTTTCATGGAAAGTCCAGGATTCGATGCTGGCCACGACGTACCGAGGTGGCCGGGAGAGGTGCCCGTCTCGCTGCCGGCTGGGCGCGAGGGTTCATCCGGTCGGGAGACGGGCAAAAGTTGCGCCCACCGCTCATGCGGCCTGGGCGATGCCTTCCATCCAGCCGCGCACGCGCTGGAAGCCCAGCTCGACCAGATTCAGGTAATGCCGGTTGGAAACCGGTCGCTGCCCGCAGTTGGCGAGCAGCAGATTGGCGGTCTCGAAGCGCTCGACCTTGCGACGACCGC
The DNA here is from genome assembly GCF_003060985.1 of Stenotrophomonas sp. HMWF023. Lineage (NCBI taxonomy): Bacteria > Pseudomonadati > Pseudomonadota > Gammaproteobacteria > Lysobacterales > Lysobacteraceae > Stenotrophomonas > Stenotrophomonas sp. HMWF023. The sequence continues at coordinate 74 of NZ_QAIJ01000174.1, read as the reverse complement.
GACCGCAGTAGTAGCCGCGCAGTGCGCAGGCCATCGCCACGTTGTCGCGGGCAACTGCAGTGATGATGTCTTCG
>NZ_QAIJ01000173.1:0-3399 GCF_003060985.1 Stenotrophomonas sp. HMWF023 | reverse complement strand
GTGCGGCGCCGGGTACCACGGTCAAGATCGGCGGCTTCATCAAGGCCGATTTCCTGGCCACCCAGACCAGCGATGGCCAGCTGGCCGACGATGCCACCGGCCGCTCGCTGTACCTGCCCGGGCAGACCCCGGTGGAAGGTGCCGGCGGCAGCGGCAAGCGCTCGGACGTGGACTACAACGCCCACGCCAAGTTCTCGCGCTTCAACCTGGGCATCGACAACGTCAGCGAGTCGGGCAACAAGGCCGGCGCGTTCTTCGAGATGGATTTCTTCGGCAATTCGCTGGGCAACCAGACTGCCACCAACACCTATGGCGTGACCCTGCGCCATGCGTACATGTACTGGAACAACTGGATGGCCGGCCAGACCTGGTCGAACTTCATGGATGCGGCGTCGCTGCCGGAGGCGGTCGACTTCGTCGGTCCGACCGATGGCGTGATCTTCGTGCGCCAGGCCCAGCTGCGTTACACCAAGGGCGGCTTCAGCGTCGCGCTGGAGAATCCGGAAACCACCACCCTCACCGGCACGCGCAATCCGGTCACCGGCGCCTGGACCAATGCCAGTGCCAACTCCGATCGCGGCAGCCTGCCGGACCTGACCCTGCGTTACGGCTGGAAGGGTGACTGGGGCACCTTCGGTGTCGGCGGCGTGGTCCGCCAGCTGAAGGTCGACAACCAGGCCACCGGTGCCAAGGCTGACAAGGTGGCAGGTGGCCTGACCCTGGGCGGCAAGTGGGTGATGGGTGACAGCGATTCGCTGCACTACCAGTTCACCGGTGGCGAGGGCATCGCCCGCTACATCGGCCTGGGCATCACCGCCGATTCGGCCTATGACGTGGCACGCGACGAACTCAACCCGACCGGTGTGATCGCCGGCTATGTCGGCTGGCGCCATGCGTTCTCGCCGAAGCTGCGCACCAACCTGATCTACGCGCGCAGCGACTACGACAACGACAGCATCCTCGGCCCGCTGGTGACCAAGAGCGTGCAGAGCATCCGCGGCAACATCTTCTATTCGCCGATGCCCAAGGTCGATGTCGGTGCCGAGCTGATGTACGGCAGGCGCGAGGTCGAGAACGGCAACAAGGGCGACATCACCCGTCTGCAGTTCACTACGAAATACAGTTTTTAAATGAGTGCCGACCAAGGTCGGCACCTACCAGAAGAACGGGGCCGACCACGGTTGGTACCTACCTAGACTGCGTGCCGACCAAGGTCGGCACCTACAGAGGGAAAGCGTCCCATGTCCACAACACCTGCACCGGCGAAAGCCCAACTAACCCAGGGACACAAGAAGGTCATCTTCGCGTCCAGCCTGGGCACCGTTTTCGAGTGGTACGACTTCTTCCTGTATGGCTCGCTTGCGGCGATCATCGCCAAGCAGTTCTTCAGCGGCGTCAATGAAACCACGGGCATGATCTTCGCCCTGCTGGCCTTCGCGGCCGGCTTCTTCGTGCGACCGTTCGGCGCGGCTTTCTTCGGCAGCCTCGGTGACCGCATCGGCCGCAAGTACACCTTCCTGGTCACCATCCTGATCATGGGCATCTCGACCTTCCTGGTCGGCGTGCTGCCCAACTACGCATCGATCGGCTTTGCCGCACCGGTGATCCTGATCGTGCTGCGTCTGGCCCAGGGCCTGGCGATGGGCGGTGAGTACGGTGGCGCTGCCACCTACGTGGCCGAACACGCACCGGCCGACAAGCGTGGCCTGTACACCAGCTTCATCCAGTGCACCGCCACGCTGGGCCTGTTCATGTCGCTGCTGATCATCCTGGCCTGCCGCTACTTCCTCGGCAACGAGGCCTTCGAGGCCTGGGGCTGGCGCATTCCGTTCCTGGTCTCGATCGTGCTGCTGGGCATCTCGGTGTGGATCCGCCTGCAGCTCAGCGAATCTCCGCTGTTCCAGCAGATGAAGGCCGAAGGCAAGGGTTCCAAGACGCCGTTCCGTGACAGCCTGAAGGGCGGCAACCTGAAGCTGATGCTGCTGGTTCTGCTCGGTGCTGCTGCCGGTCAGGCGGTGGTCTGGTACGGCGGCCAGTTCTACGCGCTGTTCTTCCTCAGCAGCATGCTGAAGGTCGATGCCACCACCTCCTACCTGCTGATCGCCGCCGCGCTGGCACTGGGCGTGCCGTTCTTCATCTTCTTCGGCTGGCTGTCCGACCGTATCGGCCGCAAGAAGATCATCCTCGCCGGCTGCCTGCTGGCCGCCATCACCTACATCCCGATCTTCAAGGGCCTGACCCACTTCGCCAATCCGGCCATCGAAGAAGCCCGCAGCAGCTCGCCGGCGCTCGTGGTTGCCGATCCGAACACCTGCTCGTTCCAGTTCGATCCGGTTGGCCTGCGCAAGTTCACCAGCTCCTGTGACGTGGCTACCGCTGCGCTGACCAAGGCCGGCGTGCCGTATGACGTGCAGCCCGCCGCCGCCGGCTCGCTGGCGATGGTGAACGTGGGCAGCGCCAGCGTGACCTCGTATGAAGCGGCCGGCCTGAGCAAGGAAGACGGCAAGGCCAAGGCCGATGCGTTCGGCGCCGAGCTGAAGGGCGCACTGGTCACTGCGGGTTACCCGGCCAAGGCTGATGGCTCGCGCATCAACATCGCCGGCACGATCTTCATGCTGTGGCTGCTGGTGCTGTACGTGACCATGGTCTACGGCCCGATCGCCGCCTACCTGGTCGAGCTGTTCCCGACCCGCATCCGCTACACCTCGATGTCGCTGCCGTACCACATCGGCAACGGCTGGTTCGGTGGCTTCCTGCCGGCGATCTCGTTCGCGCTGGTGGCTGGTACCGGCAACCTGTATTACGGCCTGTGGTACCCGATCATCATCGCGCTGATGTCGGTGGTGGTGGGTGGCCTGTTCCTGCATGAGACGAAGAACGTGGACATCACCAAGTAACCGGTGGTTTTCATTGCATGAAGGAAAGGCCGTGGTGCAGACCACGGCCTTTTCGTTTCCCTGTAGCGCCGAGCCATGCTCGGCGACCGCGCAACGCGCGGCACAAAACTCCGCAGACGCGAACAGACAGCGCTCAATGCCGTCATCGCGGTTGACAAGCATCCGAAGCCACACGCCCTCTGACCCCATCGAGACCGCCGCCTCACGTGCGCACGCCGTATAGTCGTGGAATGAGCCTCTCAGCCGCCGACCTCCCCGTCATCCTGCATACCCTGCGCAGTGCATGGCAGGCCCAGCGTCCTTCGCTGGAACAGCGCGAAGCCGACCTGCGCCGCCTGCGCGAGGCGCTGAAGGAGCGCATGGACGAAATGGCTGCGGCCATTGCCGAGGATTTCGGCCATCGCGCCCACGTTGAATCGAAACTGGCCGATGGCATGAGCGTGCTGTCAGCCATCGATCACCTGCGCCGCCACCTGCGCCGCTGGTCGAAGCCGCGTCATGC
>NZ_QAIJ01000172.1:3522-5111 GCF_003060985.1 Stenotrophomonas sp. HMWF023 | reverse complement strand
CCTCCCTGCAGCGCCTGTTCCTGACCGGCCTGCTGACCCTGTTGCCGATCTGGCTGACATGGGTGGTGGTCAAATTCGTGTTCGTGCTGCTGTCGGGCATTTCCAGCCCACTGGTAGTGCCGCTGTCCGAACAGATCGCGACCAACTTCCCGCATTACCTCGGCTGGGTCCGCGCCGAATGGATCCAGAACACCATCGCCCTGCTGGCCACGCTGCTGGTGATCCTGGCGGTGGGCGTGGCCAGCCGACGCGTGGTCGGCCAGCGCCTGCTGCGCTGGGTCGGTGCGATCATCAAGCGCATTCCGCTGGCCAGCATCATCTATGACAGCGCCAAGAAGCTGCTGGACATGCTGCAGACCGAGCCGGGCAGCACCCAGCGCGTGGTGCTGATCGACTTCCCGCATCGCGACATGAAATCGGTCGGCCTGGTCACCCGGGTCATCAAGGAACAGGGCACCGACCGCGAACTGGCGGCCGTCTACGTGCCCACCACGCCGAACCCGACCTCGGGCTATCTGGAGATCGTGCCCGTCGAGCTGCTCACCCCGACCGACTGGACGGTGGACCAGGCGATGAGCTTCATCATTTCCGGCGGTGCAGTGGCGCCCTCCAGCGTTCCGTTCACCCGCGCTGGCGATCGTTCCGAATGAGCGAGGCGTCTCATGCGCGCCCGCTGCAGGACCGCGCGGTCCTGCTGTTCATCGTGCTGGCCGCGTTCTTCTGTGGCAACGCCGTACTGGCCGAACTGATCGGGGTGAAGATCTTCGCCCTGGAAGACACCCTCGGCATCGATCCGCTGAACTGGAACCTGTTCGGCCAGACCGGCTCGTTGAGCTTCACCGCCGGCACGCTGCTGTGGCCGGTGGTGTTCATCATGACCGACACCATCAACGAATTCTTCGGCAAGCGCGGGGTGCGTTTCATCTCGTGGCTGGCGGTGGTGTTGATCGCCTACGGTTTCCTGTTCGCCTTCGCTGCGATCTCGCTGGCACCGGCCAGCTGGTGGGTGACCTCGATGGATGCCCACGGCGTGCCCGATTACCAGGCCGCGTTCGCGGCGGTGTTCGGACAGGGCATGTGGACCATTGCCGGTTCGCTGGTGGCGTTCCTGTTCGGCCAGCTGATCGACGTGGCGGTGTTCCATCGCATCCGCCAGGCCACCGGCGAGCGCCATGTATGGCTGCGCGCCACCGGTTCCACCGCGGTCTCGCAGCTGGTGGACAGCTTCGTGGTGATCTGGATCGCCTTCGTGCTCGGCCCGCAGCACTGGCCGACATCGCTGTTCCTGGCGGTGAGCAGTGTCAACTACGTCTACAAGATGGGCTTTGCGATCGCCCTGATTCCGTTGCTGTACCTGATGCGGCTTGCAATCACCCGCTATCTGGGCGAACACCGCGCCGCCGACCTGCGCGCCGCAGCCGCGGCTGACTGAAGCCCCAGCGGCGCGCAAGCTGACTGCGCCCTCACGCTGGCCGTACGCGCGCGGATCGTGCAAGCTCCACGGTCTGTGTTCCACGGAAGCTTCTTGATGCCGTATTCCCCCCGCGTCCTGGCCGCCGCCATCGCCGCGTTGTTCCTGTTCAGCGCCG
>NZ_QAIJ01000172.1:1297-3503 GCF_003060985.1 Stenotrophomonas sp. HMWF023 | reverse complement strand
GGCCGAAGCAGCGAAGAAGAAGGGCAGCCGCCCCGCCGCCGCGCAGACCCGCCAGGCGGCCAAGCCGAAGGCCCGCGCCGGCACACGTGCCACCCCGCCGGCCCGCGGCAGTTCGGCGCGCCGCGCCGCGCCGCGTCCGGTCGCCCCGGCCCGCGCAGTGCCCAAGCAGGTGCAGCTGGAGCGCTTGTACGACGAATACTGGGATGCCTCCATGCGGTTGAACCCGCTGCAGGCGACCTTCCAGGGCGAGCCGCGCTACAACGACCAGCTGCCCAATATTCTTTCCGCCGCCTGGCGCCAGCAATCGCACGACTTCACCACCGAATGGCTGGGCAAGGTCGAGAAGATCGGCAGCGACGGCCTGCAGGGGCAGGACCTGCTCAGCTACGAGATCTTCGTGCGCGACGCCCGCGCCTCGCTGGCCGCCGAGCGCTATCCAAGCTGGATGATGCCGATCAGCCAGTACTACAACGTCGGCAGCATCATGGCCATCCTCGGCGCCGGTGCCGGCGCGCAGCCGTTCAACACGGCCAAGGACTATGACACCTGGTCGCGACGCTCGCTGGGCATTCCCGATCTGTTCGACCAGGCCATCGCCAACATGCGCCAGGGCATGAAGGCCGGCGTGGTGCAGCCGCGCGACCTGATGGAAAAGGTCCTGCCGCAGCTGGACGCGGTGATCAAGCCGACCGCCGAAGAGAGCATCTTCTGGTCGCCGATCCGGACCATGCCGGAGTCCATCTCCGCCGAAGACAAGGCGCGCATCAGCGCCGAGTACAAGCGCATGATCGAACTGCGCATCATGCCGGCCTACCGCGCCCTGCGTGGCTTCATCGGCACCGAATACCTGCCCGCCACGCGCAGCAGCAGCGGCTTGGGCGCTCTTCCCGATGGCCAGGCCTGGTACGCCAACCTGATCGTGCAGACCACCGCCAGCCAGCAGACCGCCGCGCAGCTGCACGCGCTGGGCGAACAGCGTGTGCAGGAGCTGCAGGCGCAGATCACCACGGTGATGCGCGATGGCAAGCTGCGCAGTTCGCAGGCCAAGCTGCTGCGCAGCATGCGCAACGACCGCCAGTTCCAGTACAGCGACGCCAACGCGTTGCTCAGCCGCTACCGGCAGGTGCAGCAGCAGGTCGATGCACGCCTGCCGCTGGTGCTGGACACCCTGCCGAAGGCGCCGCTGCAGATCCATGCAGTGGAGCCGGAGCGCGCCATGACCGCCGCCGCAGCCTCCTACCAGCCGTCGCCCCCGGGGCAACCCGGCGTGCTGTTCGTCAACACCCGTGACCTGCCCAGCCGCAAGCGCTGGAACGTGCCGGTGCAGTATCTGCATGAAGCCATTCCCGGCCACCACGTACAGCTGGGCCTGCAGCAGGAATTGACCAAGCTGCCGCGCTTCCGCCGCCTCGGTGGTGACCTCGCCTTCGTCGAAGGCTGGGGCCTGTATGCGGAAACCCTGGGCGAAGACCTCGGCGCGTACACCGATCCGTACGACCGCATCGGCTATCTGTATTCGCGCCTGCTGCGCGCCGCGCGCGTGGTCGCCGACACCGGCGTGCATGCGCAGGGCTGGAGCAAGCAGCAGGCCGTGACCTATCTGCAGAAGACCGTGGACATGAGCAGCGACGACGCCAACGCCGAGGTCGAACGGATCATGGCCCAGCCCGGCCAGGCGCTGTCCAACGTGGTGGGCCTGACCACGATCATCGCTCTGCGCGACAAGGCCAAGGCACGCCAGGGTGCAGCGTTCGACCTGCGCCGCTTCCATGCCGAAGTGCTGAAGGACGGTTCGATGCCACTGGATGTACTGGACCACAAGATCGAACGCTGGCTGGCCCAGCCGGCCGCGGCAACACCAGCCCCCGCACCCTGACCGTCACGGAGCTGCCATGCGCGCTGCCGCCCTGCTGTGTATCGCCGTCCTCGCTGTGCTGCCGTCGATCACCCTGGCGGCGGCACCGCTGGCGCCGCCGGATGCAGGCATCGATGGCCTGATGCAGGCCTACGATGGGCAGGTGCCGGGTGCGGCGGTGCTGGTACTGCACGACGGGCAACCGGTATTCCGCCGCGGCTACGGGTTGGCCGTGGTCGAAGATGGCAGCGCCGTGACGCCGGCCAGCAACTTCCGCCTGGCCTCGGTCAGCAAGCAGTTCACTGCTGCCGCCGTGCTGTTGCTGGTCGAGGATGGCCGCCTTGCGCTGGA
>NZ_QAIJ01000172.1:0-1287 GCF_003060985.1 Stenotrophomonas sp. HMWF023 | reverse complement strand
ACCTTGAGGCAGTTGCTGTCGCACACCAGCGGCCTGCTGGACTACGAAGACCTGATGGACCCTGCCGACACCCGGCAGGTGCACGACGCCGATGTGCTGGCCCTGCTCGCCCGCGAAGATCGGCTCGCCTTCGCACCCGGTACGCAGTACCGCTACAGCAACAGCGGCTACGCATTGCTGGCGCTGATCGTCGGCCGCGCCGCCGGCACCGGTTTTGCCAGTTTCCTGCAGCAGCGCATCTTCCGACCGCTGGGCATGGCGCATACCGTCGCCCACCAGGACGGTGTCGATGTGGTGGCGCAGCGTGTCTATGGCTACAGCGAAGTCAGCGGCCACTGGCAACGCACCGACCAGAGCACGACCAGCGCCGTACTCGGCGACGGCGGCATCTACTCCTCGCTGGGCGACCTCGCCCGCTGGGATGCAGCCCTCTATGACGACCGCCTGCTGTCAGCCGCATCACGCAAGGCGATGTTCAGCCCGGCCACCACCACCACCGAAGCGGACGTGCCGTATTACGGTTTCGGTTGGCGCTTGAACGGCCGCATGCAGTGGCACAGCGGCGAGAGCATTGGCTTCCGCAACGTGATCCTGCGCTACCCGGACAAGCACCTGACCGTGATCGTGCTGAGCAACCGCAACGCCCCCGAACCCTATCCGCTGGCGCTGAAGATCGCCCAGCGCTGGCTGGACACCCTGCAATGACCACCGAAACCACCGGCCTGCTGGGCATCCACCATGCCGCACTGATCTGCAGCGACTACGCGCGCTCGAAAGACTTCTACGTGCGCGTGCTGGGCCTGCGCATACTGGCCGAGAACCACCGCGCCGCACGCGACTCATGGAAGCTGGACCTCGCCCTGCCCGATGGCGGCCAACTGGAGCTGTTCTCCTTCCCCTCGCCGCCCGCACGGCCAAGCCGCCCCGAAGCCCAGGGCCTGCGCCACCTCGCGTTCCGGGTAGCTGCGCTGGAACCGTTCATCGAACGCCTGGCCAGCCACGGCGTAGCCTGCGAACCGATCCGCGTAGACGAATACACCGGCCGCCGCTTCACCTTCTTCGCCGACCCCGACGACCTGCCGCTGGAGTTGTACGAGATCGGTTGAGCGTTTTTCAATCGCGAAGTTCATCCACGCATGGCGTGGATCTACGTGTCGACCAAGGTCGACACCTACCAAGAGCAGGCCGTGCCATTCCGACAGATCGCAGGACTCTGTCGAAGGCGGGGTGGGTCCGGTTGCGGGGGTGTCCGCGGCATGGATGCCGCGGCCAGCCCCCATGGAAGGG
>NZ_QAIJ01000021.1:0-7044 GCF_003060985.1 Stenotrophomonas sp. HMWF023 | reverse complement strand
TCACCGGTGATCACCAGCGCGTAGATCTCGCGGTCTGCGTTGAGCGCGCCCACCAGGTCGCGCAGCGCCGACAGGCTGTGCACGGTCCAGGTATGCGCCGGCGGGTTGTTCAGGGTGACCACGGCGGTGTGGCCATCGGCCTCGACCTTCAGGCCCACATGCTCCTGGGTACGCCAATCCTTCATCGCAGTTCCTCTTCGGTATTGAGCAGGTGACGGGCAACGATCACCCGCATGATCTCGTTGGTGCCTTCCAGGATCTGGTGCACGCGGCTGTCGCGCAGCAGGCGCTCGATCGGATATTCGCGGATGTAGCCATAGCCACCGTGGATCTGCAGGGCTTCGTTGCAGATGTTGAAGCCGGCATCGGTAGCGAAACGCTTGGCCATCGCGCACCACACGTTGGCATCGCTGGCACCGGCATCGAGCTTGCGGGCGGCGGTATGCACCATCTGCCGCGCCGCGACCAGTTCGATGGCCATGTCGGCCAGCTTGAACTGCAGTGCCTGGAATTCGGACAACGCCTTGCCGAACTGGCGGCGCTCGCCCATGTAGCGGCGTGCGGCATCCAGCGCACCCTGTGCAGCACCCAGCGAGCAGGCGGCGATGTTGATGCGGCCGCCATCGAGCCCCTTCATCGCCAGCTTGAAGCCGCCGCCTTCCTCTCCCAGAAGGTGGCTGACCGGCACGCGGACGTTTTCGAAGGTGATGCCGCGGGTGGGCTGGCTGTTCCAGCCCATCTTCTCTTCCTTGCGGCCGTAGCTGATGCCCGGCAAGTCGGCTGGCACGGCGATCGCGCTGACCCCGCCTGCACCAGCACCGCCGGTGCGTGCCATCACCACCAGCAGCTCGGTGGCACCGGCGCCGGAAATGAAGGCCTTGGAGCCATTCAACACATAGAAATCGCCATCGCGCACGGCGCTGGTCTTCAGCGAGGCCGCATCCGAACCGGCACCCGGCTCGGTCAGGCAGTACGAGGCAAGCTTGCTGCCCGACGACAGGTCATTGCCCCATGCATCGCGCAGGGTCGGCTGGCCCCACTTGGACACCATCCACGACGCCATGTTGTGGATGCTGATGTAGGCCGCGGTCGACGGATCGACGTTGGCGAGCTCCTCGATGACGACGGCGGCGTCCAGTCGGCTCAGGCCGCTGCCGCCTACTTCCGGGTCCATGTACAGACCGCAGAAGCCCAGTTCACCGGCCTTGGCGATCGCCTCGCGCGGAAAGATGCCCTCCGCATCCCATCGCGCGGCGTGCGGCGCCAGTTCGGCCTGTGCGAAGTCGCGCGCCGCTTCGCGGTACGCCTGCTGCGCTTCTTCCTGCTCCGTCGTCATCGAGTGGCTCATGGCTGCTCCCTGCTGTTACTTCAGGCTGATCGTGGTGTTGACGCCGTGGCTCAGCGTCTCGTCGTCGAACCAGCGCGCGGTGACGGTCTTGGTCTGCGTGTAGAACAGCACCACCTGCTTGCCGTACGGACCCAGGTCGCCGAGCTTGGAAGCGCGCGAACCGGTGAACGAGAACAGCGGCACCGGCACCGGGATCGGCACGTTGATGCCGACCTGGCCGACGTCGATGTCTTCCTGGAACCGGCGTGCAGCGGCGCCGGACTGGGTGAACAGTGCGGTGCCGTTGCCGTTCGGGTTGCTGTTGACCATGGCGATGGCCTCATCCAGCGTTTCCGCTTCGAGGATGACCAGCACCGGCCCGAAGATTTCATCCTGGTAGATGCGCATGTCGGTGGTGACACCGGCAAAGATGGTCGGGCCGACGAAGTTGCCCTTCTCGAACCCATCGACCTGCGGCTTGCGGCCATCGAGCACCAGCTTGGCGCCCTGCTCCACGCCCGACGCGATCAGGCCTTCGACACGCTCACGGGCGCTGCAGGAAATGACCGGACCGACGTCAGTACCGGCCACGGTGCCGCCGCTGACCTTCAGGGTCTTGGCTTTCTCGACCAGGTCCTGCACCCAACCGCGCGCTTCACCCACCAGCACCAGGGTCGAGGCGGCCATGCAGCGCTGGCCAGCCGCACCGAAGGCAGCACCGACCATCGCGTTGAGGGTCTGCTCCTTGTTGGCATCCGGCAGCACCACGGCGTGGTTCTTGGCGCCCATCATGCACTGCACGCGCTTGCCGGCCAGCGAGGCGCGGTTGTACACGTGGGTGCCGACGCGGGTGGAACCGACGAACGAAACGGCCTTGATGTCCGGGTGGTCGCAGATGGCGTTGACCACTTCTTCGCCACCGTGGACGACATTCAGTACGCCCTTCGGAATGCCCGCTTCCAGCGCCAGTTCGACCAGGCGCATGGTGACCATCGGGTCCTGCTCGGACGGCTTGAGGATGAAGGTGTTGCCGGTGGCAATGGCCATCGGGAACATCCACAGCGGGATCATCGCCGGGAAGTTGAACGGGGTGATGCCTGCGCACACGCCCAGCGGCTGCATGATGCTGTAGGTGTCAACGCCATTGGCCACGTTGTTGGCCAGTTCGCCCAACTGCAGATTGCCGATGGCGGCTGCATGCTCGACCACTTCCAGGCCGCGGAACACATCGCCCTCGGCGTCCGGCAGGGTCTTGCCCTGTTCGGCGGTGAGGATGTGCGCCAGCTCGCTCATGTTCTCGCGGATCAGCTGCTGGTACTTCAGGAAGATGCGCGCGCGGGTACCGATCGGGGTCTTGCGCCAGGTCTTGAAGGCTTCCTTGGCGGCGGCCACGGCCGCGTCGACTTCACCCGTGGTGGCGAACGGCACCTGGGCCAGCACGTCCTGGGTGGCCGGATTGATCACATCCTGCCAGTGGGAGGTGGCCGATTCAACGAACTGGCCATCGATCAGCATGCGGATACGGGGCGCTGCAACAGTCATGACGACAATCCACGGGGTGCGAAAGATGCTTGGCATTATTCACAGCACGCACCTCGATTTCCGGCCTGAATCCGCTTAATCTGGCCAATGCCCGCCACGATTCCTGTTAATTCTGTGAATTATTCAGCCCCCCAGCGCCAACTCGGTCTGCGTCTGCTGCGCCTGCGCGAGCAGCGCGGCTACAGCCAGGCCGACCTTGCCCGCGCACTGGGGCTGTCGGCCAGCTACCTGAACCAGATCGAGCGCAACAAGCGCCCGCTGACGCCTGCGGTGCAGAAGAAGCTGGGCGAGGTGTTGGGCGATGTTTCCGCCCTGTTCGACGACAATGAGCCCGCCGCGCTGCAAGAGTCGCTGGGTGAGACCCTGCGCGACCTGGGCCTGGCCGATGTCAGCGCCACCGAACTGCGCGCGTTGGCCGGCAACCTGCCGCAGGTCAGCCGCGCGCTGCTGGACCTGCACCGCCGCCACCTGGCATTGCGCGAGCATGCCGCCGCGCTGGAATTCCAGCTGGGCGAGCCGGGTGCGGGCAGCACGCTGCCGGCCGGTGACCAGGTGCGCGAGTTCTTCAACCGCATGCACAACCACATCCCCGAACTGGACGAACTGGCCGAGCAGCTGTTCGCCGAATGGGGGCTGGCGCCGGGACACGTGGCACCACGGCTGCGCCAGTTGCTGGCCGACCGCCACGGTGTGCTGGTGGAAGTGGCCGCGCTGCAGGCCGGCCGGGAGAAGCGCCAGTACGACGCCGGCAGCCGTACGTTGTGGCTGCCCGATTACCTGGAGCCGGGCCAGCAGGCGTTCCAGATGGCGGTCGAGCTGGCGCTGCGCGGCTACCTGCCGCAGATCGACGCGGTGATCGCGCGCGCCGGCTTCAGCGACGAAGCCCGCATCGCACAGGCGCGCATCGGCCTGTCCAACTATTTCGCCGGCGCGCTGGTGATGCCGTACATGCGCTTCCTTCGCGCGGCCGAGGCCAGCAGCTATGACATCGAGCTGCTGGCGCACCAGTTCGGTGTGGGATTCGAAGCGGTCTGCCATCGCTTGAGTACGCTGGCACGCCGCAGCGCGCCGGGCCTGCCGTTCTTCTTCATCCGCGTGGACCGCGCCGGCAACGTGTCCAAGCGTCACTCGGCCACCGATTTCCACTTCTCGCAGGTGGGTGGTTCATGCCCTTTGTGGATCGTCTACGAGGCGTTCAACCAGCCCGGGCGCATCCTCACCCAGACCGCGCGCATGCCCGATGGTCGCCGCCATTTCTGGTTGGCACGGCAGGTCAGCAGCGGCCCGGTGGGCCACGGCCAGCCACGCAAAACCTTCGCCGTGGCACTGGGTTGTGACCTGCAGCACGCGGACAGGCTGGTGTATTCGCTGGGGCTGGACGTGCAGAGCCCGGGTAATTCGGTGTCGATCGGGCCGGGCTGCCGGGTGTGCCCGCGCGAGGACTGCATGCAGCGCGCGTTTACCCAGTTGCCGGGAAGGTAGGAGTTGGTTCGGCAGGGCTGCGCCCTGCACCTGCGCGTGGGAAGGCGGGCGGGGCCGGTTCGCGCCGCTGTTGGTGGGTGTCGACCTTGGTCGACACGTAGATCCACGCATGGCGTGGATGCTCTTCGATGAATTGTCGACTATTCGATTTCAATGGAAATTCATCCACGCATGGCGTGGATCTACTAAACCATGTGGCTTTCCAATGATGCGATCATCCGCGCCTGGCAGCAGTGGGAACGCGGCGACATTGCGCGGCGATGCGATAGCCCGAGTAGATCCACGCCATGCGTGGATGCGTCCACTCAATAGATCGGCGTCACCTTCATCTGCGGCAACGGCCGTGGCGATCCCTCGGTGAGATCGGGACCAAGATCATCCCAACTGCGCCCCTGCTCCACCATCAACCCCCACAGCTGCTGCGATGCCAGCCGCTTGTCCTCTGAACCCAGCTTGTAGGACGGCGGCGGCGGCGTGCCGGTGGCCACCATCGCATAGGCCGCGCGATAGGCCAGCACCTGCTGCGCCGGATCATCAGTACGCGAAATCTCCAGCGTGTAGCGCTGGTAGGCCGAGGCCAGGTTGCGCCAACGGATCCAGTAATGGTTCTCGAACGAGAACGAACAGAAGCGTGCACCGGCCAGGCTGCCCTTGTCGGCGATGCGGGTCAGCACCTCCTGTGGCATGTCCAGGTTCATGCCGCCCTCGTCGCCCTGCAGGCTCACATGCACGATGCGGTCGCGATAACCGGGCGCACGCGCCTGCAGCAGGTCGCGCCAGTTCTGCATGGTGGCCACCACCGCAAACAGGAAACGGCCCAGTTCGCCGGCCGCCAACGGCGTGGCAATGGACTGGTAATGGCGCTGCCATCCATGGCGGTTCTCGGTGGGCAGGAACACCGAGCGTTCCAGCGCCTGGCGGCTGTCGCTCTCGCGCACCACCGGCTCGGGGCGTTGCGGATAGACCAGGTTGATGGCAAAGGTCGGCCAGCGCGGCAGCGCCGCATCGAACAGGTGGATCGGGAAGTTGCTGCTGATGCCGCCATCGGAGAACCAGCACACCCGGAACGCGGTGATCACCGGACCGCAGGCCTGGCCTGCGCTGGTCAGGCCTTCCATGCTGTCGGCCACGTTGTGCCCGGCCTCACCTGTAGCCGTCGATGTCGGCTCGCAGCGACGTTCGCGACGCGAGGGCTCATGCAGCGGCACCGCGCTGATCAGCAGCGGGAAGCTGAGGCTCATGCGCGTGGCCACCAGTACCGGCAGCGATGCGCCCTGCGGCAGGTGGTAATAGTTGCGGCCTTCCACCTCGCGCGGCGGACCAGCATGGTCGACCATCCACTGCACCACGCTGGCCGGAAACAGCTGCTCGAACTCCTCGCGCAGGAACCAGAACTGCGCACCGCCCAACGGCAGCGTGCGCGGTTCGTTGTGCGATACGCAGGTGGTGATCATCTGCAGGGTGATCGCATGCGGACTGTGTGGTTCGCCTGCATAACGCGGCGCGTCGTGCAGATCGGCGAAGGTCAGCGGTGCATCCATCGGTTTGCCTGACAACTGCTGCAGGCTTTCATGCAGCCACTCGGTCAGCGCCGGCGTGCCTGCGTCCCGGCTCAGTCCACTGCACAGGCCCAGCAGGTTGCGCCGCGCCACCCTTGCTACGCGCAGCGCGGCGCCGGCCACACCTGCACCATAGGCACACAACAGCGACGGCAGCAGGGTCGCCGCCACGCCGCTCCAGCCACCGCCCCACCAGCCCAGGCCGAGCAGCAGTGCCAGCGACACCAGCACTTCCAGCGGCGCGATCTGGAACACCGCGATGGCCAGGCACAGCAGCTTGCGTGGCCAGCCGGCGTTGCCGGTCAGCACCACCAGCAGCCGATACGCAGCGCGTGCGCCAGCGGCCGGCTGGAACAGGCTGTAGATGAACCCGCGCCGCGACAGCTGTGCCGACACCGCCGACAGGCCGCCATATCCCGCATCGCCGGGCAGGGTTTCGCCTGCCTGCTGGCGCCGGTCACCGTATGCCGCAGCGGCCGCCACGGCAGCGGCGATCGCGCCGGCCGAGGTGCCACCGATGCTCTTGAAACGGTATTCGCGGGCCAGCGCGAGCACCGCGTTGGGATACACGATGCCGCTGGTGATGCCGCCTTTCATGACCAGATCGCAGTACTTCGCCGCCACGAGCCACCTCCCGTCTGTCGATGTGCAGTATGGCAAGACGCGCTCTCACAGCCTGAGAAGGCAGCCACAGCTTCCGCACGTGATGGTGTCTCTTGACCATTACTGACAACGGGTCCACCTTGCACCTGCCGAAGGTATCCATCCTGGCGTTCACGCGACGGGATGGATTTAAACGGGAATCCGGTGAAGGCGCCTCGCGCGCCCATTCCGGAGCTGCCCCGCAGCGGTGAATGGAAACGAATCCTGCCAACAGCACTGGGCTCGCGCCTGGGAAGCGGCAGGTAGTAGGTGGGCTGCGGCCCGTGTCCATCAGCCCGAATACCGGCCCCGGCCGGGGGACTCGACCGTCCCCTGACTCGACCTGGAATCTCCGCGGGGAGGTTGCCGGGGCCGTCGTCGTCCTGCGCGTGCAGGCGGCGTGGCCGCGCGCGCCCTGTTCACGGTTTCCGGCCAGACCCGCTGCCCACGCCCAGATGCACCCGACGATGACCGAGCTCCAACGCCCCACCC
>NZ_QAIJ01000171.1:2664-3420 GCF_003060985.1 Stenotrophomonas sp. HMWF023 | reverse complement strand
ACCCCACCCCTGCCACGAGGGGCTGCGCCGTTGGCTGAAAATCCATGTAACCGCTTACAAAGAAACGGTTTTTTGCCGCAGCAGGTATCATGGGCGGCTGAGTTCATACAGGAGCCACCCGCTCATGCGCCGCAAGATCGTCGCTGGAAACTGGAAGCTGCACGGCAGCCGTCAATTCGCCACCGAACTGCTGGGGCAGGTCGCTGCCGGGCTGCCGAAAAGCGGGGTGGAGGTGGTGATCCTGCCGCCGATGCCCTACCTGGGTGAGCTGGTCGAAGACTTCGGCGACACCGGCCTGGCCTTTGGTGCACAGGACGTCAGCAGCAATGAGAAGGGCGCCTACACCGGTGAGGTATGTGCGGCCATGCTGCACGAGGTCGGTGCCCGCTATGGCCTGGTCGGCCACTCCGAGCGCCGCCAGTACCACAACGAGAGCAGTGAGCTGGTCGCGCGCAAGTTCGCGGCCGCCCTGCACGCCGGCCTGGTGCCGGTGCTGTGCGTCGGTGAAACCCTTGAGCAGCGCGAGGCCGGGCAGACCGAGTCGGTCATCGCCAGCCAGCTGGCCCCGGTGCTGGAGCTTGTCGGGGCGGAAGGCTTCGCCAATGCCGTGGTCGCCTACGAGCCGGTCTGGGCGATCGGGACCGGCCGTACCGCGACCAAGGAGCAGGCGCAGCAGGTGCACGCGTTCATTCGTGGCGAAGTCGCGCGCATCGATGCTAGAATTGCTGATTCACTGCCCATTGTTTACGGCGGTAG
>NZ_QAIJ01000171.1:0-2654 GCF_003060985.1 Stenotrophomonas sp. HMWF023 | reverse complement strand
GTGGTGCCTCCCTGGTGGCCGCCGACTTCCTGGCCATCGCAGAGGCGGCGGCAAACAATTAGTTACGGTTGCCGGCTAGCCGCCGGCACTCTAGTCCGAGGGCGGATTTCCAATGCTGATGTTGATCCTCAATGTCGTCTACGTGCTGGTTGCCGTAGCCATGGTCGCGCTGATCCTGATGCAGCGTGGCTCGGGTGCGGCGGCAGGTTCGGGCTTTGGCGCTGGCGCCTCGGGGACCGTGTTCGGTGCGCGTGGCGCGTCCAACTTCCTGTCCAAGTCGACCAAGTGGCTGGCCGTGGTGTTCTTCGGCATCAGCCTCTTCATGGCCTGGTACGCCGGCCATGGCAACCGCCCGGCCGCCGAACAGGATCTGGGTCTGATGTCTGCCCCGGCGGCCAGTGCTCCGGCCGCTCCGGCGGGCGAATTGCCGGCCGTTCCGAAGGCCGATGCGGTCCCGGCCGCCCCGGTTCCGGCCGCAACTGTGCCGGCTCAGGCGGAATCTTCGGTTTCTGGTGAAGAAAAGCCTTCGGAAGGCTCCCAGAAAGACTGAAGCCGGTTACAATACGCGGCGCATCGGGAAGATAGTCTGATGTGATCGTTTGCCCAGGTGGCGGAATTGGTAGACGCACTACCTTGAGGTGGTAGCGACTTAGGTCGTAGGGGTTCGAGTCCCCTCTTGGGCACCATTTAGTAAGTAAAGCGGGTTCGTCTGGCGCGCAAGGCGCCAGGCAGATTCCCGTCCACTCCCCCATGCCAAAGCGCCTGCAGGCGCAGCGGCAGAGGCAAGAGAGAATCGCTGTGCTGGCCGAATATTTGCCGTCTCTGCTGTTTCTGATCGTTGCCACCGGTATCGGCATTACGCTGATGCTGGTTGGTCGATTCCTCGGTCCCCGCCGCCCCGATCTGGAAAAGCTGTCGCCGTACGAGTGCGGCTTCGAAGCCTTCGAAGACGCACGTATGAAGTTCGACGTGCGCTACTACCTGATCGCGATCCAGTTCATCGTCTTCGACCTGGAAATCATCTTCATCGTGCCGTGGACGCAGGTCTTCATGGAGCTTGGCGCGCGTTCGCTCGTCACCATGGGTCTGTTCGTCGGCATGCTGTTCCTCGGTTTCATTTATGTCTGGAAGAAGGGAGCGCTGGAATGGGAGTGATTCAGACTCTCGATGGCCTGATGACCAATCCTGTCCCGGAAGGGCGGGTTGATGACATCCTGCGGCCGGAAGGCGACAACCCGCTGCTGGAAAAGGGCTTTGTCACCACCAGCGTCGATGCGCTGCTGAACTGGGCACGTACCGGTTCGATGTGGCCCATGACCTTCGGTCTGGCCTGCTGTGCAGTCGAAATGATGCACGCAGGTGCGGCGCGCCTGGACCTTGACCGCTACGGTGTGGTGTTCCGCCCGTCGCCGCGTCAGTCCGACGTGATGATCGTCGCCGGCACCCTGGTCAACAAGATGGCCCCGGCGCTGCGCAAGGTCTATGACCAGATGCCCGACCCCAAGTGGGTGATCTCCATGGGCAGCTGCGCCAACGGCGGTGGTTACTACCACTACTCCTATTCTGTGGTGCGCGGCTGTGATCGCGTGGTGCCGGTGGACATCTATGTCCCGGGCTGCCCGCCGACCGCCGAGGCGCTGGTGTACGGGATCCTGCAGCTGCAGAAGAAGATCTGGCGTACACAGACCATCGCCCGCTGACCCCTTTACCTGACAAGAGCGCGCCAAGCCCCCATGGCAGAGCAAGCATCCTTCATCGACCGACTCTCCGCACGTTTCGCAGGTGCGAAGGTCATCGTGGTCGAACCCCGCGGCGAAGTGACGCTGGAAGTGCCTGCCGCTGAGTGGCACGCCACCGCCCTCGCGCTGCGTGACGAGTTTGGTTTCGAGCAGGCCGTGGACCTCTGCGGCGTCGATTACCTCGGTTATGGCTCCGATGAGTGGGACACCGCCGACGTGTCCTCGCAGGGCTTCAGCCGCGGTGTCGAAGGCAAGGCCCAGGGCCGCTTCGCCTGGGGCGAATTCCCCAGCGAAGAGAGCGCCGACGGTGCCCGCCCGCAGCACATGCCGACCCAGCGCTTTGCCGTGGTCGCACAGCTGCGTTCGTACCAGCACAACCTGATGATGCACCTGCGCTGCTTCGCGCCTGACGAAGCGCTGCCGGTGGTGTCCTCGCTGACCGGCATCTGGCCGGGCCTGAACTGGTTCGAGCGCGAAGCGTTCGATCTGTATGGCGTGATCTTCGAAGGTCACCCGGACCTGCGCCGGATCCTGACCGACTACGGTTTCGTCGGCCATCCGTTCCGCAAGGACTTCCCGCTGATCGGCAACGTCGAAGTCCGCTACGACGAAGAAAAGAAGCGTGTCATCTACGAACCGGTCACCTCGGTGGAGCCGCGTGTCGGCGTGCCGCGCGTGATCCGCGACGATGCCCGCCTGCAGACCGCTGCCGGCGAGCGCTCGCAGGAGGCAGTGAAGTGAGTCACGTACACCAGGCCGGCGAAGCTTTCGCCAGCAATGCTGCCGAAAGCCGGCAGGAAATCCGCAACTACACCATGAACTTCGGCCCGCAGCATCCGGCCGCGCATGGTGTGCTGCGCCTGATCCTGGAGATGGACGGCGAGACCATCATGCGTGCCGACCCGCACGTGGGTC
>NZ_QAIJ01000170.1:0-1212 GCF_003060985.1 Stenotrophomonas sp. HMWF023 | reverse complement strand
GACACGCTCAGCGGCGACTTGCCAGGCGCCATCGACACGTTGGCCATGCGCTGGAACTGCACGCTGGACCACGAGTCGGCGTAACAGCAGCCATCGGATTCGGTCTTGCCGAGAATGTGGGCCTGGTCGCGGATGGTCTGGTAGTCCACCAGCTTGCCGTTGCTGATCAGGTCCCAGCGCTTGCACTTCACGCCTTCATCGTCGTACGCCACCGCGCCGAGGCTGCCCGGCTGGGTCTTGTCGGCGAAGATGTTCACCTGCTCGCTGCCGTACTGGAAATGCTGCTCGCGCTTATCCAGGGTGGCGAAGCTGGTGCCGGCGTAGTTGGCTTCGTAGCCGAGCACGCGGTCCAGTTCCAGCGGGTGGCCGATCGACTCGTGGATGGTCAGCCAGGTGTGCGACGGATCCAGGATAAGGTCGTACTTGCCAGGCTTCACCGACGGCGCCTTCAGCTTCTCCTGCGCCTGCTTGGCCGCTGCGATGGCATCTTCCTTCATGTCGTAGGAGGAGCCGTAGTTGACCACGCCATTGGGCGTCAGCACCTTGCCGGCAGCGGCGCCATCCAGATACTCGTAGCCCAGCCCCATCGGTGCGGACAGGCCTTCGCGGGTGCGGAACTTGCCGCTGGCCTTGTCGATGGCGGTGATCGTCATCGGCGCCCAGATGCGGTGCACGTCCTGGTCGATGTACGAGCCGTCGGTGGAGGCGAAGTACTTCTGTTCGTTCACCAGGAACAGCATCGAATTGACGAAGCTGGCGCCGGCGCCCATAGCCGCGGCGTTGACGTCCAGCAGCAGATCGACCTTCTCCTTGATCGGCACCTCCATCGCATTCTTGCGGATCGGCGTCTTCCAGCTGACCTCGCCCACGCCCGGCGCCTTGGCCAGCTGCACCGGCGCGGTCTGCACGCCCGCGTTGGCCTTGGCGATCGCCGCCGCCTGCTGCGCGGCACGGGCCACGTCGGCGGTGCTGAGCGCGTTGGTGGCGGCAAAGCCCCAGGCGCCGTTGACGATCACGCGGATGCCCACACCGGTGGACTCGGTGTTGACCACGTTCTGCACCTTGTCTTCGCGGGTGATCACGAACTGCCGCAGGTAGCGGCCGATGCGCACGTCGCAGTAGGTGGCGCCAGCGCTGCGCGCGGCCTGCAGGGCGGCGTCGGCCAGGCGCTTTTTCAGCGCAGGGTCGAGGCTGGACTGCAGTTGCTCGGCG
>NZ_QAIJ01000169.1:0-8874 GCF_003060985.1 Stenotrophomonas sp. HMWF023 | reverse complement strand
GACGCATCTGGCATGCGCCAGGCTGATGATGGGCGATACGGCTGTGGCCATTGCGGGACCGTCGGGGCACTGGACGGACGTGTAGAAAAGCAGTCAATTAATCCATTGGTTCTGGGTTCGAAGGCAACTCACAGGCCTAATTAAAGTGAGTCAAAATGTGAGTCAAACCCCGAGGAGATGATCCTTGATATCTTTATGAATCAATGGCATATGCGGGCAATGTGAGTGCTGGTGGGCCACATTGATCGCGCAATGACCCTCCGTTGCGTCACACCCTAGGCCAGCGCCAGGCCACGACGCAGATCGACAGCGAAACCACGATTTCAATAGCCCCCAGCGTGATGTAGAACCACCAGGCGCCGGGCATGGTCAGCACCATGATCGCGGTGTAGAACAGCCCAAACAGGATGTTCAACCATCGGGTCAGTCGGGCGGGCGCAAGCAGGGATACCGCCACCATCAGGCCGGGGATGGCCAGCATCAATGCCGTGGCAACCAGCGTGCCCTCATTGACCGGACCGACCGGGCCCGCGCCGTTGATCATGCCCTGCAATTTGCCTGGCACGTAAAGGCCGAAATAGTCGCCGTAGATGTAGCAGAACATCAGTGCCGCCCACAGCGCGGATAGCTTGAAGCGGACATGGATACGGATGTCGTGCAGTGCGCCGGATGCCATCGGGAAATCCTCGGATAGGAGCGTCAGATTGTCGCGCGCACGCGTGCACGCACACCGACCACAAGCAGCCACAGACAGATGCCGATCTCGCCCAGCGATGCGGGCGCGGTCGCGTAGTTGGAGAAGGCCATTTCGGCATAGCCGGGTATCAGCAGTTCGCCGAACACGTTGGCCGCATACCCCAGGCAGCCCAGCATCAACAGCACGCCAAAGACCTTCGGCAGCACGCCGGATTTGAAGACCAGCCAGCCGAACGGCAGCAGCCACAGACCCCAGAACAATGAAGCGATGTGGATGCCGTTGCTCCAGGACTGCAGTGACTGCAGCGCCATCGCATTGCGCACCTCAGGGGCAACCAGTGCGCTGAAACGGGTATCGGTCAGCACCGCCAGTGCATCCAGCCGATGGCTGGCAGCAACAAGCGCGATGGGCACCGCAGTGACGGCAAATGCAACCATCGCCACCGCTGCGGCGCGATGCACGTGCTGCAGCAGACGGAACAGGATCAGGGGCAGCAGCAGGAAGGCGACCTGTTCGATCAGGAAGGCGGCAACGCCCCACTGGAACAGCTGCTGGTGGGCCACCAGGTTGCCCAACATCGCCTGCGGGTCTCCCGCCACGCGCAGCTGCCCTGGTACATAGCCCAGACTGAAGATGCCGGTGACCACCACCAGCAGGTACACCGCACCCGCGCCGCGGCTGATTGCACGTTCCGTTGCCATGTCCGGTACCCGCACAGGCCCAGAAGGTGGGCAGCCCGCACGCTACGAGAAGCATCGGCCGGCGGTGACTGCCAGAAGTCAGGGGGACAGCTGGCATCGCAGGTGCCGCGCCCCGCCCGTGATCCCGGCTTCACGCCCCGCACGCTATCCACAGCGGTCATGGACCTCATACGACTGCTGCGATCGCTGGAAGAATTCCTCTACGAGCTGGTCGGCTGGCTGGTGTTCTATCCGCGGATGTTCTGGCGGGTACTGATTCACCCCGGTGAGGTTGCGCTCTACGCCCGCCGCGAGCTCGGCAAGGATCTGGAGCACAGGTTTTCCGATGCGATCAGCCCGGTGCTTATGCTGATCCTGTCGGTGGCCATCGCCCATGCGCTGGAAATGGCGATGCGCATGTCCTCGCCCCGACTCAGTACGCCGATGGGGCAGCTGCTTTTCAGCAGCGAGCAGGGGCTGCTGCTCACCCGCTCTGCGGTGTTCTGCGTGTACGCGCTCGGCGCGGCACTGGGCACGCTTCGGCGCCAGCGGCTGCCCGTGAACCGCGAGACGCTGCGCGAGCCCTTCTCCATCCAGGCGTTCATCGCATGCCCCTTCGTGGTGGCACTCGCGCTGGCGCAGGCGGCAGCCGCGTCCCCGGCGCAGGCCGGTCCGTTCACCGCGCCAGCCATCGGCGCGCTGGCGGTGGCGTGGTACCTGTGGGCCCGCATGCGGGCCTTCGTGGCCTTGAATGGAGGATCAGCGCTGCGTGCGCTCGGCTCGGTAATGGTCTCGTTCCTGCTGACGACGATCGGGGTTGTCGGCCTGTTTGCTGCCGTCATCCTCTGATCTTCAACAGGGCGGCGATCACTCGAGAGCGTGATCGGACTTGCGCGGTGGCACCGCCGTGGCCTCACCGCGCTGCAGGAGGTCGAAGAAATCCACTGCCTCCGCCGCCAGCGCATCGTGGGCGTCGAAATCCCAGTTCTGCTTGTACTCTCGGGCAAGCAGATCACAGACGGCCTTGGCCTGCTGGTAGGTCTGCGACTTCTCCCCGCGATCGGCCAACTGGTCGCGGTGGATTTGGCACAGCATGAGCTGGTGGGCATCTTCGGCCCGCTCGCGCTCCCAGCCGATGTCGGGCAGGGCGGACAGTGCTGAGGCAAGCGCGATGGCAATCAAGGGCATGATCCGGTTCCGGGCGGGGGGGCGGAACCTGAGCGTAGGTGATGATGCAGTGCGCGTGGCGGCACGTGTGATGGTCGTTTTACGGGGTGTTCACCATTCGCAGCAGCATGGTGGCTGCGCGGAAAATGGTCATGCCGATGGCTCGTCTGCCGCTGGTTTCTGCTCCTGCCACAGCAGCAGCGCGTCCAGTGCCGGGCACAGTGCCTGCCCCCACGCACTCAGTCGATACTCCACTTTCGGTGGAACCTGCGGATACACCGTGCGCAGTACGATGCCGTCGGCTTCCAGCGCACGCAGCTGCTGCGCCAGCATCTTCTGCGAGATGCCGGGGATGAGCCGCTCCAGGTCGGAATAGCGCTGCACCTTGCCGTCGAACAGGTGGAAAAGGATCAACAGCTTCCAGCGGCCTTCCAGCAGTGCGAGTGCACTGGCCACGTCCGCGGCGGCGGTCTCAGGGGTATAGGCCTTTCTCATGGGGTGAGTCACTTACCTTCAGGTGCGTTCTTGTGGCGGCCAGGGTGCGGTTCGAGAATAGCGCCAGTCCCGCCTGGAGTGCCTGCGATGTCGATTGAACTTCCCGCGCCGTTGTCCCGCTATTTCCTGCTGGCCAATGGCGAGCCCGGAACGCACGTAGAGCAGTGCTTTGCCGCAGACGCGACGGTGGGCGATGAGCGCCAGCGACATCAGGGACACACGGCGATTGCCGCCTGGGTGGCGCAGACGCGTGCGGCCTACCAGCAACACGTGGTCCCCCTGCAGCTGCACGTGCAGGACGGTCGCCACATCGTATCTGCACAGGTCAGCGGCACGTTCCCGGGCAGCCCGGTGGTGCTGACACACGCGTTCACCCTGCAAGGGGATGGCATCGTCGCGCTGGACATCCACTGATCCAGTGGCGGTTGCTTCCGGAGATCGGGTGGCACGCGGATGGCTGCCGATTGACGCGTAGCAGTACCAATGGATGGCGAACTCCACGCATGGCGTGGAGCTACTGGGAGCGGGGGGAGCTACAGGTTCTGGAACACCGCCAGCTGCGCGGCGAAGGCGCGCTGGTAGGCGGGCCGCGCGGTCGCGCGGTCAACGTAGGCAGCAAGGCCTGGATACTCGCCGACGATGCCGCTGCTCTGCAGCCGCAGCAGCACCGACACCATCAGCAGATCGCCGGCGCTGAAGTCTCCGTCCAGCCACGGTGCATCGCCCAGCCGGGCGGACAGCTGGCTCAGCCGCCTGCGCACGCGCTCGTCCAGCATCACCAGCCGTTGCGCGTACCAGGGCTGTTCGCGTTCCAGCACCCACGCCATGGAGCGTTCGACGATCGGCGGCTCCACGGTATTCAGCGCGGCGAACATCCAGGTGATCGCGCGCATGCGCGCACCCGTATCGGCGGGCAGCAACCCGGGGTGCTGCTCGGCCAGGTGCAGCAGGATCGCGCCTGATTCAAACAGCACTACGTTGCCATCCTCATAGGTGGGGATCTGACCGAACGGATGCCGCGCCAGGTGCGCCGGCTGCTTCATCTCCTCGAAGGTGAGCAGATGGACGTCGTAGGCCACTCCCAGCTCTTCCAGCGCCCAGCGCACGCGCATGTCGCGGGCCAGCCCCTGGCCACGGTCCGGGGAATGCTTGAATGCGGTCAGGATCGGCGTCATCAGGATGTCCATCGGCGTTGGCTGCCACGTTGGCCGGCCTTTCTTCTCTCGACGCCCGGACGGCTCGGGAATCGACACGCCTCCGCTGACCGAGGGCCCGACATCGCCGGCCCGGATGAACGGTTCACGTCGGACGATTCGCCCGGGAGGGACGGTGCAGCGATACTGCCGTCCTGCACACCCTTGGGGAAGTACGTGAGCACGTCCAGACTGCCGCGCATCGTTGGGTTCGACGTGCCACGTCTTCACCAGCAGGTCGATGCGACTGCCGATGAAGCCATCACTGCGCTGCTCGATCAGGCGCCCGATGAACAGTGGACCGGCCGCTTCCTGCAGCACTGCGCGACGTTGGCGTCGCAGCTTTCATTGGCGGAAGTGAGGGTGGAGGGCACCCGCATTGCCTTCCATGGCTCCATCGCCGATGCGCGTGCGTTGGCCGATGCGGTCATCGCGCTGGTGAACCGGTTGAATGATCAGCTGATGCAGGAAGGCAACCAGCTCGCGGGCGAGGAGTGATCTGCCCGCAGCCGGTGTCAGCCCGCCTGCGGGGCCAATGCCGGGCCGGACAGGCGCGCCCAGCAGCCCATCGCCATTTCCGTCGACCCCGGGTGGCCGCGCAGGCTGGTGCGCAGCGCAAGCCGTGACTGCAGATCGGTGAGCCACGCCGTGCGCGTGCCATGTGGGTTGCGGACATAGATGTCGCACGCCAGGCGGATGACCGGTGCGACCTCGTGGCGGAAGTTGATGGCGGGCAGATCGCCCGTCTGGAACGCGGCCTGCCAATGCTGCAGCTCGCGTTCGACGTCAACGAAGTCCTTGTTGGTGATGCGTTCCATGAGACTTCTCCTGTTGGAACGCCAACGTACACCTGTGCATGTCAGGAGCCTGTGTGCGCGCAGCGCTGTTCATGGTGCCCGTTCATTAATCTCCGGCTTTCATGCAGCTGCGTAACCGGCCCACACCCACAGTGGCGCTGCAGCAGATCGCTGCGGTGGAGCACGACATGAACAACAATACGCCGCAAGGCCAGACCGACCGCACCAACGCCCCGACCGGAATCAAGCAGGCCGCCCAGCACGGCCAGGCTGATGACAACGCAATGGGCGGCGACCGCAAGCAGGACGGCAAGCAGCGCCAGCAGGAGCAGCAGGTCCAGCAGGATGCAAAGCCCGTCGGCCCGCAGAAGTCCGGGCAGGAACAGAAGAGCGAGCCGGGCCGTGACAGCCGTCGCTGAGCAGTAAGCGAAGAAGAGGCCGCGCGTTGCGCGGCTTTCGTCTGTCCAACGTTCGGGAAGAGCGCTGATGCCATCCCATGCCCGTGCGGTAAGCCTGATGACGAAGATCATGTACCAGTGCCGTCCGGCAAGAACGACGACGATGGCGCGCTGCCGCGCCTGCCAGGCCCCCAGTCCGGGTGGCATGGAGTGCGCGCGTTGCCTTACCGAAGAACTCGGGGGCGTGATCGGCAACCGCGGTGCTGCGGCACGCTGGCTGGATTCGTTCCTGAAGGTGCAACAGGACGAGGCGTTCGTTTTCGTGTGCGCCAAGCGGGTCGAGGAAACCGCGTCGGCGGGTCGCAGTCTGGAGTGACATCGCGCAGGCGTATGCTCGAACTCCAATGGGAGCGAGCGTCATGTCTTTTCAGATCAACCTCTATGACAGGGATGGACGCGGGCTTCTCCTTCCCGATGGATGGTGGATCGACCTGCACACCGATCCCCCCGCGCTGGTCAACGGCGCTGTCCGCATCGATCTGCCGGCGTCCGCGCGCAACGAGCATCCTGATCTGCAACCTGACGTCCTGAACCATCTCCGCCGCCGTATTGAAGGTGCGCAATGGCTAGCCTGACCTACCATCCCCCGCTGGGCGTGCGCTGGCTGACGTTCCGCCTGCGCAACGGTCAATCCATCGGCCCGGAGAAGCTGCGGGCCGTGTGGTCCGATGCCGCAGAAACCAACAACTGTTCGGTCCGCCGCGAGCACGTGGAAGGCGCCGGCTTCGTCTATGCGCTGTACGCACCGAGCGGGCTGTGCGTTCCGCGCCGGGCGGAACTGCGCATGCGGCTGTTGCTGGAAGAAGCGGGCTACGCGTTCTCGATGGGCGTACTTACCGGCAGCCATCCTGCCTACGGTTGAGCGCAGGGTGATCTGACCGGCCCGGAGATTGCTAGACTGCGCGCCCCGCGCGTTGCCGCAATCACGGAAGATTCCCCATGCAGAAGCTTTCTGCTCTTGCTGTTTTCCTGACGCTCGCTGTCTGCGCGCCAACCGCACAGGCCGAGGAACAGGACAGCGCCTCGACCATCGCGTTCAAGTCGATCAGCCCGGTGCTGAATGCCCTGATCAATGCCGACGATGCGCAGGACCTGATGGAGCGGGCCGAGGAAGACGACGCCACGCTGCTGCAGTCGCTGGCGCTCTATCTGGCCGCAACCCGCGAAGACCCCACGTTGGCGCAGGCGCCGTACCACGCAGCGGCATTGTTCGCACGCCGCGGTGACGATGCGCTGGCCGAGCGCTATCTGCGCCAAGCCGATGAGCGTGGCATGTGGTTCGCGCCCGCGCTGGCCGACAACGATGACTTCGAGCACCTGCGCGGAACGCCGTTCTTCAAGCAGGTGCTGGCCAATACGCAGGCACGCTACGCGAAGGTATCGGTCGGCAAAGTAGGCGCCATCTCGGTGCTGCCCCCTTCGAAGGGTGTTGCGATGCCGGCCTGTGCGCCGGTGCTGGTGTGGCTGCACGGCTACGGCATCAACGGCCACCTGGACAGCAGCGAGCAGCCGCTGGCCGATGCTGGTGTGGTGTTGCTGGGCATCAACGGTACGGAGATGCGCGAGTCGTTCGACAGCTTCAGCTGGACCGGCCCGTATGAGGGCACGCACAAGGTGGTGCAGGCGGGGCTGGAGCAACTGGCCGCGCGCCAGTGCATCGACCGCAAGCAGGTCTACCTGATGGGTTTCTCGCAGGGCTCGCAGCATGCCGGCGCGCTGCTGGCGCAGCATCCGGATGACTATGCCGGTGCATTGCTGGTGTCGCCGGGTGGCTGGCGCCAGCCGGTGCCCACGCAGAGCAGCGCGCACGGCAAGCGGGTGTTCGTCATCAACGGCGAGCAGGAAGGGCCGGCGAACCAGAAGATGAGCGCGGATTTCCGCGCCCTTTTCAGCGATGGCAACGAGCTCCGGTCGCGTACCCATGAGGGTGGCCATTTCTACCCGGACGACTGGAAGACCTCGTTCCCACAGGCCATCCGCTGGCTGATGGACAAGGGCGGCTGAGCGAAGCCCACCGGGTGGCAGGCGGTGGGCGGGAACCACGTCGCCCACTGCTTCCCAAAAGGCAACGCCGCGAGCCCGCCTGCGGGCCTACTGCGCGCTGCCTGCGTTGCCTACGCTGATCCCACACGGCCCTTGCCGTGCTCCGGGGCCACGACAGCTCGTGGATCCCGTCTTCAATCGAACCAGCGGCGCTGTGCTGCAGGGCATTGCTGCCCGGCAACGCCATGCCCTGCGCCGTGCGAAGGCGTACCCCGGAACTGTCCGCCGGCCCTGCTTCACTGCCTGCCAGCCAACCTTCGTGGAGATCGCCTCATGTTCAGCCTGGAAAACACCATTGCCCCTGCCGCGCCCGCGCTCGACGAGCTTGTTCCCTCGCGTTACGCCCTGAAAGTCGGTGATATCGATGTGCTGGTGGTCAGCGACGGCGTGCTGCCGCTGCCGACGCAGATGCTCGGCCACAACGTGCAGGCGTCCGAGCGCGCCGAATGGTTCGACGAGATGTACCTACCACAGGATGCGTTCGACTGGGCGTTGAACGTGATGGTGGTGCACAGCGGTGAGCGCACCATCTTGATCGACGCCGGCCTGGGCATGGACCCGGACCTGCAGCTGCCGCGCGCCGGCCAGCTGATCCGTCGCCTCGGCGCTGCCGGTATCGACCTGCGCGAGATCACCGATGTGGTGATCACCCACATGCACATGGACCACATCGGTGGCCTGCTGGTGGACGGAGTGAAAGCACAGCTGCGGCCGGATCTGAAGATCCATGTCGCGGCGTCGGAAGTGGCGTTCTGGAAGTCGCCCGACTTCACCCGCACCAACATGCCGCAGGGGTTCCCGGACGCGCTTCGCGCAACGGCCACGCATTTCTGGGCCGAGTACGGCAGTTTCGTGCACACCTTCGAGGATGAGAATGAGATCGCACCGGGCGTAGTCGCGCGCCGCACCGGCGGCCACACGCCGGGCCACTGCGTGGTGCGCGTTGCCTCGGGGGGCCAGGCGCTGACCTTTGCTGGCGATGCCGTGTTCGCCGTCGGATTCGATCAACCGAACTGGCACAACGGTTTCGAGCACGACCCGGAGGAAGCGGCGCGGGTGCGCATCGCACTGCTCAATGCGCTGGCCGGCACCGGCGAGATGCTGGTGGCCACGCACCTGCCGTTCCCGTCGGTGGGCCGGGTGTCCCGCGACGGCGAGGCGTTCCGCTGGGTGCCGGTGTTCTGGGATTTCTGATCAAGTTTTCTGGACTTCACGTCACCAATGGTCCCGGGCAGGGGCGCAAAGTAGCCCCTGTCGAAACCCACCCATCCGCTGGAGGTCCACCATGAACACCGTTACCCGCACCCTCGCTGCAACTGCCCTGGCCCTGTCGATGCAGGCGGG
>NZ_QAIJ01000168.1:0-3587 GCF_003060985.1 Stenotrophomonas sp. HMWF023 | reverse complement strand
GAACCACGGTGAAGCCGTGGCGGTGGGCATGGTGCTGGCCGCCCGCCTCTCCACCCACCTGGGCCTGGCCGACGACGCCGACCGTGCGCGCCTGCAGGCCCTGCTGGAGCAGTTGGGCCTGCCGGTGGCAATCCCCGCCGGATTGGACCCGCAGGCCCTGCTCGGCCGCATGCGCCTGGACAAAAAGAACGTGGCCGGCCGCCTGCGCCTGGTGCTGTGGCGCGGCATGGGCCGTGCCGAAGTGGTGCCGGACGTGGATGAAGCGGCGGTGCTGAAGGTGCTGGGCGAAGGCTGACCGCTTCCGCGTTCGCCGGGCATGGCCCGGTGCTACCAGGGAGGTTTCATGAGGTTGCCGGCCAGCGGCCGGCACTACCGCGTTGCGGCAGGGGTCACACCACCCCCGCTACAATCGACGCCATGCACGTCCACCTGCAACAACCCGCCGACGGTGCCCAGGCACCGCGCTTCCTGCGCCTGACCCTGGTCCCGGACCTGTTCGGCGGCTGGGAGCTGCTGCGCGAATCCGGCCGCGTCGGCGCCCGCTCGCAGCTGCGGCGCGAGCTGTACCTCAAGGCTGACGAAGCCCGCCACGCCTACGAGAAGGCCCGCGATGCCGAACTGCATCGGGGCTTCCAGATTCTTTCGCACGGCGACTGACTGCGCCGCTGCCCTTTTCGCCCAAGGAATGCCCACTGTGACCAGCCCTCTCCGCAACGATCGCCTGCTGCGCGCCCTGCGCCGCGAACCGGTGGACTGCACCCCCGTCTGGCTGATGCGCCAGGCCGGCCGCTACCTGCCGGAATATCGCGCCACCCGGGCCAAGGCCGGCAGCTTCCTGGCCATGGCCAAGAACCCGGAGATCGCCTGCGAAGTCACCCTGCAGCCGCTGCGCCGCTTCCCGCTGGACGCAGCCATTCTGTTCTCGGACATCCTCACCATTCCCGATGCAATGGGCCTGGAGCTGTACTTCGTCGAAGGCGAAGGCCCGAAGTTCCGCCACCCGTTGCGCGATGAAGCGGCCATCGCCAGGTTGGCGGTGCCGGACATGGAACAGGACCTGGGCTACGTGATGGACGCGGTGCGCCTGATCCGCCGCGAGCTGGACGGCCAGGTACCGCTGATCGGCTTTTCCGGCAGCCCGTGGACACTCGCCTGTTACATGGTCGAAGGCGGCGGCAGCAAGGATTTCGCGCGCATCAAGGCGATGGCGCTGAATCATCCGCAGGCCCTGCACCGCCTGCTGGAAGTGACCACCGACGCGGTGATCGCCTATCTCGGCGCGCAGCGCGCCGCCGGTGCGCAGGCCCTGCAGGTGTTCGACACCTGGGGTGGCGTGCTGTCGCCGGCGATGTACCGCGAGTTCTCGCTGCGCTATCTGCAGCGCATCGCCGAAGGCCTGGAGCGCGGCGAAGGCAGCGAGCGCACGCCGCTGATCCTGTTCGGCAAGGGCACCGGCCTGCACCTGGAAGCGCTGTCGCAGACCGGCGCCGATGCGCTCGGCCTGGACTGGACGCTGGACCTGGATGAAGCACTGCGCCGTACCGGTGGCCGCGTAGCCCTGCAGGGCAACCTGGACCCGACCACGCTGTATGCCTCGCCCGATGCGATCGCCGCCGCGGCCGCACGCGTACTCGACACCTATGCCGCCGGCAATGGCGGTTCGCGCGAGGGCCATGTGTTCAACCTCGGCCACGGCATGTCGCCGGACATGGACCCGGCCCATGTACAGGTGCTGGTCGACGCGGTGCACGCGCACAGCCAACGCTGAGCATCCTGCATGCGGTCGCGGCGCGATGTTGATCGCGCCGTGACCCGCAGTGCGCGATCATGGCGCCCCCACGTTGCACCGGTCACCCCCCATGTCCACAGCGCCATCGACCTACACCCGCCAGCGTCCCCTGCTGTGGCTGGTATCGCTGGCGATCTTCATGCAGATGCTGGACTCGACCATCGTCAACACGGCACTGCCGGCGATGGCGGCCAGCCTCGGCGAAAGCCCCCTGCAGATGCAATCGGTGGTGTTCAGCTACGCGCTGGCCGTGGCCACCTTCATTCCCGCCTCCGGCTGGATCGCCGACCGCTACGGCACCCGTCGCACCTTCCTGGTGGCGATCATCCTGTTCACCCTCGGCTCGCTGGCCTGCGCGATGGCGCAGCAGCTGCACCAGCTGGTGGCTGCACGCGTACTACAGGGCATCGGTGGCGCGATGCTGCTGCCGGTGGGACGCCTGGCGGTGATGCGCTCGGTGCCACGCGAGGACTTCCTGCGTGCAATGAGCTTCATCGCCATCCCCGCACTGGTCGGCCCCCTGATCGGCCCGACCTTGGGCGGCTGGCTGGTCGAGATCGCATCGTGGCACTGGGTGTTCCTGATCAACCTGCCGATCGGTGTCATCGGCTTCATCGCGGCGATGAAGATCATGCCCGACCACTACGCCAGCCATCGAACCCGGTTCGACCTGCGCGGCTACGCCATGCTGGCCTTTGCGATGGTGGTACTGTCGCTGGCGCTGGATGGCATTTCCGGACTCGGCACACCGCACGCGCTGGTGATGCTGATGACCGTAGCCGGCCTGGCTGCGCTGGTCGGCTACTGGCTGCACGCGGCAAATTCAACGGCACCGCTGTTTTCGCTGGCGCTGTTCCGCGTGCCCAGCTATCGCATCGGCATTCTCGGCAACCTGTTCTCGCGCATCGGCAGCAGTGCCATGCCGATGCTGATTCCGCTGCTGCTGCAGGTCGGCCTTGGCCTGGGGCCAATGAACGCCGGCCTGATGATGGTGCCGGTGGCGGCCGCGGGCATGGTGTCGAAGAAGCTGGCGGTGAAGCTGGTCGAACGCTACGGCTATCGCCGCGTACTGATGACCAACACCGTGCTGGTCGGCCTGGCGATGGCCAGTTTCGTCCTGATGACTCCAGGCCAGCACCTGAGCGTGCGCCTACTGCAGCTGGCCTTCTTCGGTGCGGTCAATTCGCTGCAGTTCACCGTGATGAACACCGTGACCCTGCGCGACCTGGATCGCGAGTTCGCCAGTTCCGGCAACAGCCTGCTGTCGATGGTGATGATGCTCGCCGCCGGCTTCGGTGCGGCAGCTGCAGGCAGCCTGCTGGCCGCGTTCGGCACGCAGCTGGAAGGCCACGGCGCGACGGCTGCGCTGCATGCCACGTTCCTGTGCGTGGGCGCGATCACCCTGACCTCGACGCTGATCTTCTGGCAGCTGCCCGACACCAAGCCGGAGCCGCGCGAGGTCGAGCACGTAGCGGAGTAGTGGGTCCGGCAGGGCTGCGCCCTGCACCCGCCGACGCAACGGCAACGGCCGAAGCAACAGCAACAGCTAGCTATCCGTGGGATGGCGGGGCGGTGTCGGATTGCGGGGACGCCGCAAGTACATCCCTGTAGGCTTGGCAGCCGCATCCATGCGGCTGACACCCCGCAATCCGACACCGCCCCACCTTCGATAGATTTCTGGTGGCTGATGGATTCACGCCATGCGTGGATGAATCTCCATCGAAATCGAATATTTCGACAATTGATCGAAAAACATCCACGCATGGCGTGGATCTACGTGTCGACCAAGGTCGACACC
>NZ_QAIJ01000167.1:0-4767 GCF_003060985.1 Stenotrophomonas sp. HMWF023 | reverse complement strand
CGGTTGAAGCGCTTGTCCATCTTGTCCAGGCGGCGCTCGAAGTTGTTGATCGCACCATCGGTGTACTCGTTGGCGCGGGCCAGCATCTTTTCCAGTTCGGCGGTATCGACCTGCGGCGTGGGCGACGGCGTATCGTCCTTCTTCGACTTCGGCTGCGGCGTGGGCGACGTGCCCTCGCCTGCCGAGGCCACCTGCGG
Organism: Stenotrophomonas sp. HMWF023; assembly: GCF_003060985.1. NCBI lineage: Bacteria > Pseudomonadati > Pseudomonadota > Gammaproteobacteria > Lysobacterales > Lysobacteraceae > Stenotrophomonas > Stenotrophomonas sp. HMWF023. The sequence continues at coordinate 4,570 of NZ_QAIJ01000167.1, read as the reverse complement.
CGAATCGCTGGCTTCCGGCGTTGGCGTGACCTGTTCGGTGGGCGCCGTCGAAGCCGTGGACAGCGCACGCGACTGCGGCTGGCCATCCGCGCGCTGCTCCAGCCCGTCCATACGGCCATTGAGCTGCTGCTGCACGGCGTGCAGCTGGCCACCGTTGACCGCCTCGCGGCTGCCGGCCGCGATCAAGCCGTTGGCCACGTTGGAGATGACCATGCCGTTGGCGCCGGCCAGGGTGAGCTGGGCGGTGCCGTCGCTGCGGGTGGAGGGCGTTTCCTTGAAGACCGAGCGGAGCTGGGTTTCGACGCGGTCCATGCGGGAGCCGGTGGTGACTACGGCGGAGTCCAGCGTGGCGAGGGCATCGTTGACGGTGCTCTGGTGCTGGCCCTGGACGTTGAAGCCGGGGGTGGTGACGTTGCCGTTGGCGTCGATGTTGCCGCCGAGGGCGGAAAGCGCGCCGCGCAGCTGAGCGATGGTGGCTGCGTCGTTGGCGTTGCGGCCGTTGGCTACGTTGACGAGGCGGCGCTGGAGTGCTCCCTCCCCGAACGAAACAGTAAGAGTATCTCTGGCGATAGAGCCACTGCCAATGGCAACACTATAGGCGGCACCCGCCTGGACTGAGCTTGCAGCGCCAATTGCAATGCCCTTCTCCGCGTCAACCACCGACCTTACACCCACCGCAAAGCCATCCTCCGCAGATTCCATGACATGCGCGGCACGACCAAGAGCGACAGAGTTCTTGCCTCCTGCGCGGGAGAAACTACCCAACGCAGTCGCGCCCTCGCCAACTCCCACGGCCGAATCACCTAGCGCAACACCCACCAAACCAGCTTTGGCGGAAACTGCCGGACCGGCGGAGCCTACCGACAGGAACCTTTGTGAATCTTCCAGATCATTCAACCTGCTGTTTGACGTATACAGCTGCCCGCCAGTGACGGCATCACTGCTCGATGCAGAACTGATATCACCATCAGCCAGACCGGTGATCCGAGCGCCAGCGAAGTCAATCGGACCTTGGCGAGCAAAGCCAGCCAGGCCATTCCGCTGTTCCTTCATCTGATCGATCTCGCTTCTGTTATCGGCGATATCCTGCTTGGCTGCATACAGCTGGCTACCAGTCACAGCATCGCGACTACCAGCGGCAATACGACCATCGGCCAGATTCGACAGAACCATGCCTTGCGCACCTGCCAAGTTCAGCTGGCCAACTCCATCCGCCCGGGTCGAGGGCGACTGTTGGAACGTCGCACGCAGCTAACCTTCGAGGCCATCTACGCGGCTGCCTGACCTGACCACCGCCCCATCGAGTGCAGCTAGGGCGTCTCCGACATTGTCCTGCTTGCCACCTTGCACGCTATAGGTGGGCCCAACGACGTTTCCAAGAGCATCCACCCCTGCACTACCTCCGAAACCGGCAAGAGTTTCGTTGAGCTGTGCGATTGTGGAGACGTCACCCTCTGCGATACCTCGACTTACGTTCACCAGTCGGCGCTGGTACAGACTCGTCCCAAAGGAGACGGTGTCAGATTCCCTTGCAATTGATCCAGCGCCCACGGCGACGGACCTTGCGGCACTGGCTTCAACCCTGCTATTCGCGCCAAGCGCCGTTGTCTCAACTGCCGCTGCGCGTGAACCAGCACCGAGCGCGAAAGAACTCTCCGCTCCCTTCTCCACAAGTGCCCCTCTGCCGAGGGCTACAGAGTTCTTGCCACTCGCATTGGCATATGCCCCTACCGCGGTTCCTCCCTCATGTTCAACGCTTGCCTGCGCCGAATCACCGATGGCCACACCAAAGGCACCTGACCTAGCGGCTTCGCTGAGGCTGTCGCTTCCAATACTCAGGAACATTCCGGCGCTCTCAATCGCATTGACGCGCTCATTGGTCGCAAACAACTGGCCGCCATTCACCGCATCCGTGCTGGCCGCAGAACTAATATCTCCGGCAGCCACACCCGATACACGCGCGCCTTCCATGTCCACCAGCAGGCGATCAGCACTGAACTTAACCACGCCATCCAGATCCGGATCGAAGTTATCGAAGTCCGTACGCAGCGCATCCAACTCGACCCGGTTGTCAGCGATACGTCCGTCCTGATCCGTCAGCTGCTGCGCATGCCCTGCCAAAGCCTGCCGCTGCGTCTCCACCGTGGTATTGGTCGCAAACAGCTGCTGCCCGGTCACCGCATCCGTGCTGCCCGTACTCAGCGTGCCGTTGGCGATGTTGTAGATACGCCGCTTGCCACCGCTCTTGTTCGCGACATCCACGATAGTCCCAGTGTTCTCTGCACCCAGACGCACGTTGCCGCTGGCAGACACTTGGCCCACCAGTCCGCCCAAGGCATCAGCCTTCTGCACAGCGCCATCGGCTATGCCACGGGCAGCGTCGGCCGCCGTCTTCGCTGCGGTTGCGGCGGTGCGCACACTGGTCACTTCGCTATTGGTGGCATTGAGCTGCTGCCCGGTTACCGCATCGGCGCTGGACGCGCTGAGCACGCCGTTGGCCAGATTCTGCAGCTTGCGCTTGGCACCGGTCTTGTTGGCAACGTCGACGACGGTGCCGGTGTTGTCTGCACCCAAGCGCACGTTTCCGCTTGCCGACACCTGCCCCACCAGGCCATCCAGCACCGCCACCCGCGCCTGCGCTGCGTCTGCCGTGGACTTCACGGCGGCAACGTTGCCGTTGGTGGCATTCAACTGCTTGCCGGTGACGGCCTCCGTGCTTGACGTGCTCAGTGCCCCATCCTTCAGGCCGGTGATGCTGCGCACCGCATTGGACTTGTTGCGGGCATCCAGCACCGTGCCGGTGTTCTCACCGCCAAGACGCACGTTGCCACTGGCCGATACCTGGCTGACCAGGCCACTGACCGTATTGGCCTTGGCCAGCGCTGTATTGGCGTTGGTGTTGGCCGTAGTGGCCGTAGTCTGCGCTGCCGTGGCCGTGGTCTTCGCCGCGTCGGCCGCCGTCTGAGCAGTCGTCACATTGGTATTGGTTGCATTGAGCTGCTTGCCCGTCACAGCTTCAGTGCTGGATGCAGAAAGCGCCCCATCCTTCAGCCCGGTGATGCTGCGCACCGCATTGGACTTGTTGCGGGCATCCAGAACCGTGCCGGTGTTCTCACCACCCAGACGCACATTGCCAGTGGCAGATACCTGGCTGACCAAGCCACTGACCGTATTAGCCTTGGCCAATGCAGTGTTGGCATTGGTGTTGGCCGTAGTGGCCGTTGATTGTGCTGCCGCGGCCGTCGTCTTAGCCGCATCGGCTGCAGTTCTGGCATCGGTCACATTGGTGTTGGTTGCATTGAGCTGCTTGCCCGTCACAGCTTCAGTGCTGGATGCAGAAAGCGCCCCATCCTTCAAGCCGGTGATGCTGCGAACTGCGTTGGACTTGTTGCGCACATCCAGCACAGTACCTGTGTTCTCACCACCCAGCCTTACGTGGCCACTTGCTGATACCTGGCTGACCAAGCCGCTGACCGTATTGGCCTTCGCCAACGCTGTGTTGGCATTGGTGTTGGCCGTGTTGGCGGTGGATTGTGCCGCCGTGGCCGTCGTTTTCGCTCCGTCGGCTGCGGTCTGGGCCTTGGTCACGTTGGAGTTGGTTGCATACAGCTGCTTGCCTGTGACTGCATCACTGCTGGTCGAGTTCAGCCGCGCATCGGCCACATTTACCACCCGCCTTTTTACGCTGGCGCTACCGACCGAAACGGTGTTGGCCTCTGTGGCAAGCGATCCACGACCAAGTGCCACAGTGCCATTTGCCGATGTCTTTGCACCATAACCAACAGCCACACCGTCGTACTCTGCGCGCGATTCCCCACCCAATGCGATCGCCCCCGTCCAGCCACTACTGCCCGCGTACGCATCACCACCAATGGCAATCCTGGAAATGCCGGCGCCATCATTGGTCCTGGAGCCACTGCCTACAGCAATCGAATTGTCTGCGTACGCCTTAGCATTGTTACCGAAGGCCGTCGCACCGACTCCGTCGGTATAAGATTCAGCGCCAACTGCGGTGCTATACCCCTGTCGCACTCTGACGCCATAGCCAACGGCTACGTTGTTGGTTCCACTCGCGGTCAACAGGCTTCCGTAACCAACCGATTTACTACCCGTCAGACTGGAGCGTGAGCCGAGAATCATCTGCAGGTCACCTGAGACTGTCGAGTCCCGGTAAAAATTATCCGTAGTCAGCGCGACCTGTGTGTGCAGCGAGTTTATCGAACCTGCAGTAGCAGCTGCCTGAAGCGGAAGATTACCGAACATGCTCCGCAACGCAGGGTCCGCAACAGATGGAGTCGCCGGATAGTCTTCGACCAGGCTTTGTTCATCGAATTCACCCGGCTCGACCTCCGGCTCAGCGGCCTGCGCGACCGTCGCAAGCATGACCAGTCCAACCGTACCAGCCGCAAGAACGGTACTGGTGCGCTTTCCGCGAGGAGATGCAAGCTCGCTGGCGACAATCCAGCACTGCCGAGCCGTTGACCAGAGACGACGATAGATTTTGTTCATGGCATTTCCTTAACAATGGAGTCGAATGTGAGCGTCGCTGCGGAACAGTTCCGCAGCGACG
>NZ_QAIJ01000166.1:0-8984 GCF_003060985.1 Stenotrophomonas sp. HMWF023 | reverse complement strand
ACGGCCGGCCGTGGTGGCGGCAAAGAACACTTCTGACGGCGAGTAGTGCGGGTACAGGCGTCGATACTCTGCGATCACCACCGAAGGTAAAAGATCGACGAACTGCTGCTTCTCCAGTTGCGCGGGCAGGCTCTCCCAGGTCAGCGTGAAGTTGGCGGGGTCGTTGCCAAGAAACGCGCGTGTCTCATCGCGGGTGTTGCCGATCACCATCGGAATCGACGCGGACTGCGCCGGTGCCTGTGGCCAGAACGGATGCACCGGCAGCACCACCTCATCCAGCACCGGGCCGAAGTACAGCGCGCTGCTTTCCACCCGCGAGGGATCGCGTGTGCGCGTAGCGGCCAACAGGTCGGCTGCTGGCAAGCGCAGCAGTGCCCGCAGGTCACGCGCGCCAACCGCGTCCATTGCAACCGAAGCGCGTTGCGCCGCCGCACGCGGACCGGCCGCGGTGACCTGCTGCCCGCTCATCGTCCACGCGCGCTGGAACAGCCCTCGTGCTGCCGGCATCGCCATCAGCGTGGCGATCTTGGCGCCGCCACCGGACTGCCCGAACACGGTGATGTTGCCGGCATCGCCGCCAAACACCGCTGCGTGCTCACGCACCCATTGCAGGGCCTGCACCAGGTCGAGCTGGCCGACGTTGCCGGAGGCCGCATAACGCGGGTCGCCCAGCGCGCCCAGGTACAGGTAGCCGAAGGTGTTCAGGCGATGATTGACGGTGACCACCACCACGTCGCCGCGTCGGCACAGCGCACTGCCGTCGTATAGCGGGTCGCTGCCGGAACCGTTGTTGAAGCCGCCGCCATGCAGGTACACCAGGATCGGCCGCCTGCCGCCGTCGCCCAGCGCCGGCGTCCATACGTTGAGGAACAGGCAATCTTCGCTGCCCGGACCGTCCGCCCCTGTCTGTGGCGCAGATGCGGCGTATTCCAGCGCATCGGCGATGCCTCGCCAGCCTGTCTCGCGGCGCGGCGGCTGGAAACGGTAGGCCGCAGTGTCGGCGCCATATCGCAGGCCGCGGAACATGTGCACGCCCTGCTCGCGCTGGCCACGCACGCGGCCGCCACGGACGCGCGCAACGATCTGCGTGTCATCGCGTGGTCCAGGCATCGCGGATACTGGAAGCGCTGCGAGGGTAGCGGTGGCCAGCGCCCAGCGTGCACTGTCGAGCAGGAAACGGCGGCGCTGCAGGTTGGCATCCACTTGGTTCAACGTGCCGCCTCCGTGGCCTGCAGCCAGCGTTGTGCCAGCAGCGGCCATACCGCCAACGTCGAATCGGGTGGCATGCGCATGCCGAAGCCATGGCCGCCGTGGGCGAACAGATGCAGTTCGTGCTCGACGCCCGCCTTGGCCAGCGCCTGTGCCATCACCTCGCTGTTGTGCACGCTGACCACGCGGTCGTCGTTGGCGTGGATCAGCAGCGTCGGCGGCATGTCAGCGCGTACGTGCTGCTGCATCGAATACTGTGCAGCCAGCGCTGCATCGGCCTGCCCGCCCAGCAGACGTCCGCGTGAACCGCTGTGTGCATGCGGGCCCATGTCGATCACCGGATACACCAGCACCGCGCGGGCGGGACGCGCGCTGAGGCGGTCGATGGCATCGCGTGGCGGGTAGACCGGCGCATCGAAACCGGTGGCCAGCCTTGCGGCGACGTGGCCACCGGCGGAGAAGCCCATCACCGACACGCTGTCGGCATCCAGCTTGCGCCTCATGGCCTGGTCGCGCACCACGCGCAGTGCGCGCTGCGCATCGGCCAGCGCCGCCTGGCGGTCGCGGCCGGGATGCGGCAGGCGGTAGCGCAGCACGAACAGGGTATAGCCGGCACGGTCCACCCACTCCGGCACCAGCGCGCTGTCCTCCTTGTCGATCACCACGCGCTGGTAGCCGCCACCGGGAATCACCAGCAGCGCGCGGCCGTTGGCATGGGCGGGTGTATGCACCAGCAGATAGGGCGCATCGACCTGGTCGATGAAGCGATCGGGATGGGCCGGATCATCGCTGCGCTCGACCACGCGCGCCGGTCGCGCAGTGCCGGTCTCGCCGGGCACCTGTCCGGCCGGCCACAGGGGTATCTGTTCACCAGCCAGCTCCTTCCCCAGCCGCTCGCCCGCGCGCAGCGGCGCATCGACGGCGGACGCAGGGATGGCCAGCAGCAGGCCGGTCAGCAACAACAGCACACGGGAAAAACGCATGGTGGGCAGGGCTCCAACGGGGAGGCAACAGAGTGGCCGAGGTTACCGACAAGCGCTCGTGATGCGCTGCGGCTTGCACGATGACACCGGTTTACCATATACACCTCCTGCAGACGCTGTCGATGGGCAGTGCAACAACGCCAGAGGGAGACCGTTCTTGAGCAACGAACACGGCATACATGGGCAGACGCCGCCGCCGGACGATGCGGCCGCGATCGCCCACGCCTTCACCACCGCGCGCCGCGCCGGCCAGGCCCTGCCCGGCTTCCCGGGCCTTGTCCCGCCTGACCTGGTGGCTGCCTACCAGGTGCAGGATCTGGCCATCGCCAGCTGGGATGACCACGTGGTCGGCTGGAAGGTCGGCTACATCGCCGCCGAGCGCCGCGATGCGTCCGGCGACGATCGCCTGCTGGGCCCGGTTTTCTCGCGTCAGCTGCAAAATGCTACCGGTGGAACAGTAGACATTCCGGTGTTCGTCGGCGGCTTCGGCGCGGTCGAGGCGGAGTACGTGCTGGAGCTGTTGGAGGACGCTCCCGCCGCACAGCTGCACTGGACGCCCGAGCAGGCTGAAGCGCTGCCGGCGCGCCTGTACATCGGCGTGGAAGTGGCCAGCAGCCCGCTGGCGACGATCAACGAACTCGGCCCGCGCGTGGTGGTGTCCGACTTCGGCAACAACAACGGCCTGGTGCTGGGGCCGGAGATTGCCGATTGGACCGCCCGCGACGAAACCGACCTGCGCGCCGAAACCCTGATCGAGGGCGAGGTGGTCGGCACGGGTGGTGCCACCCGGCTGCCCGGCGGCCTGCGCGCGGCGTATGCGTTCGCGTTGTCCCGTTCGGCGCTGCGCGGCCGGCCGTTGCGACGGGGCGACCTGATCGCCACCGGCAACGCCACCGGTATCCATGACATCACCGTGGGGCAGACGGCGCTGGTGCGGTTTGCCGGCTTCGGCGAAATTGCCTGCAGGGCCGTGTCGGCCGGGTAACCGCCGCACGATCCGGTGAACACGCGCGGGAGGGCGCAGATGATCACACGACGACATTTCCTGGCCGGCGGCGCTGCTGCGCTGGCCACCCCGATGCTCGCGGCCTGTGGCCGCGGGCCGGCCGAGGCCATCGATGGTGGCCAGCTGCTGACCGCCACCGACGTGCATGTGGCTGACTACCCCACCGTGACCGCGGTGAAGTGGATCGGCGAAACGCTGCAGCGCGAAAGCAACGGTCGCCTGCGCCTGCGGCAATACCATTCCGGCCAGCTCGGTCGCGAATCGGAAGCGATCGACATGGCCCGTTTCGGTGCCATCGACATCACCCGTGTCTATGCCGGTGCACTGAACAATGCATTCCCGCTGACCCAGGCACTGTGCCTGCCGTATGTCTTCGAGTCGGTGGCGCACCAGCGCGCCGCACTGGATGGCGGCATCGCCGAGGCGGTGCTGCGGGGTTTCGAGAGCCGCGATCTGGTCGGCCTGGCGATCTATGATTCCGGCGCGCGCTGCTTCTACAACACCAAGCATCCAATCGTGCAGCCCAGTGATCTGCACGGGCTGAAACTGCGTGTGGCGTCCTCGGACATCTTCATCCAGCTGATGCGCCTGCTCGGCGCCAACCCGACGCCGATGTCATTGGGCGATACGTTCTCCGGCATGGAGACGCACATGATCGACGGTGCCGAGAACAACATGCGCAGCTTCCATTCCAGCCGCCACTTCGAGGCCGCGCACTACTGGTCGCAGAGCAATCACTCGTATGCGCCGGACGTGCTGCTGATGTCGCGCGCCAGCTTCGAGCGCCTGCAGCCGGCCGACCGCCAGCTGCTGCTGGAGACCGCACGCGCCTCGGTGAAGGTGATGCGCGCGCAGTGGGATGCCTCCGAAGATGCCGCGCGTCGCGCGGTGCTGGCCTCTGGCGTGAAAGCCAACGAGGTGGACCTTCCCGCGTTCCGCGCCGCCGCCCAGCCGTTGCTGCAGCAGTACCTGCAGCAACCCGAGCTGGCCGCGCTGGTCGCCCGCATCCGCGCTGCCGCCTGAGGACACTGCCATGACCGAGACGACGATTGCCGCCGCCGGCCCCGGCCAGCGCCTGCTGGACCACATCGCCGACATCGCCATCTATATCGCCGTGGCCGCGCTGCTGGGGCTGGTGGTGGTGCAGGGCTGGCAGGTGTTCGCCCGCTACGTGATCAACGATTCGCCCAGCTGGACCGAGCCGGTGACCCTGCTGCTGCTGGCCACGTCCATGAGCCTGGGCGCGGCCTGCGGCGTGCACACCAACCGCCACTTCGGCTTCTTCCTGCTGCACGCCTACATGGGGTCCGGCCTGCGCCGGGCGGTGGATGTGTTCACCCAGCTGGTGGTGGCTGTGCTGGGTGGCTTCATCGCGTTCTGGTCGGCCGACCTGCTGCTCGATGGCATGGACATCAAGACCGCTGGCGCCAACCTGCCGCAGAGCATCAACTACCTGCCGCTCGCCGTGGGCGGTGCGCTGATGCTGTTGTTCGCACTGAACCGTGCGTGGAAGGCGCTGCATGCCAAGGCAGCCGATGCCGACGCCGTCGACGCTGAAGGAGATCGTTGATCCATGGGCATCACCATCCTGTTCGCTGTTTTCGCCGCGCTGCTGCTGTTGGGCGTGCCGGTCGCCTACGCGTTGGCTGCCGCTGCGCTGGCCACCCTGCTCTACCTGGACATTCCCAGCATCGTGCTGGTCCAGCAGATCTCCGCCGGCACCGGTTCGGCCTCGCTGATCGCCATTCCACTGTTCATCTTCGCTGGCGAGATCATGATGCGCGGCGGCATCTCCGAACGCCTGATCGCCCTGGCGTCATCGCTGGTGGGGCGCATGCGTGGCGGACTCGGCCAGGTGTCGATCCTGTCCTCGCTGTTCTTCGGTGGTGTGTCCGGCTCGGCCATCGCCGATGTGTCGGCCGTAGGCGGCACGATGATTCCGCAGATGGTCAAGCGCGGCTACGACCGCGATTTCGCCGTGAACGTCAGCATCACCGCCGCGCTGGTGGCGCTGCTGGTGCCGCCATCGCACAACCTGATCCTGTTCTCGGCCGCTGCCGGTGGTGGCCTGTCGATCGCCGACCTGTTCGCCGCAGGCATCGTGCCGGCGCTGCTGATGACCCTGGCATTGATGATCACCGGCTATGTGGTCGCGCGTCGCCGTGGTTATGGCGTGGAAGTGTTCCCGGGCTGGCGCGCGGTACTGCTGCGCATCGTCTCCGCCCTGCCCGGCCTGGGCCTGGTGGCGCTGATCTTCGTGGGTATCCGCGCCGGTATCTTCACCGCGGTGGAAAGCGCGGCCATTGCCGTGGTCTACGCCCTGCTGGTCACCACCGTGCTGTACCGGCAGCTGCGCTGGCGCGAGTTCTTCGATACCGTCATCCATGCCGCGCGCAGCACCGGCGTGATCCTGTTCGTGATCGCCACCGCGGCGGTGTTCGGCTGGCTGCTGGCCTACCTGCAGGTGCCTGCGGCGGCGGTGGACTTCCTGCAGTCGTTCGCGCACAGCCAGTTCATGGTGCTGCTGATGATCGTGGTGATGCTGTTGCTGCTGGGCACCTTCATGGACCTGGCACCGATGATCCTGATCTGTACGCCGATCTTCCTGCCGGTGGCCAAGGCCTATGGCATCGATCCGATCCACTTCGGCCTGGTGCTGGTGCTGACCGGTGGCCTCGGCCTGGTCACCCCGCCGGTGGGCTCGGTGCTGTTCATCGGTACCGCCATCGGCAAGATCAGCGTCGGCCAGAGCATGCGCACGATCTGGCCGTTCTGGTTTGCCGCGCTGGGCGTGCTGCTGATCGTCACCTTCTTCCCGTCGCTGTCGCTGTGGCTGCCCGCCGCGCTGCGCGCCTGATGACCGGAGCCGATCCCATGACACAGACGCTGCACCGCGCTGCTGCAACTGCCCTGCTCAGCCTGTTGCTGGCTGCGCTGCCCGCACTGGCTGCCGATCCCGCGCTGTGGAGGCGCGGCATTGAGCAGCAGCGCCAGGCTGACCTCGGCAATGGCACCTTCCTGAATCCGGTGCTGGCTGGTGACAGGCCCGATCCGTCGGTGCTGAAGGACGACGACGACTACTACCTCACCCTGTCCTCGTTCGACGCCTACCCCGGCCTGCCGATCTGGCACTCGCGCGACCTGGTCAACTGGCAGCCGCTCGGTCATGCGATTACGCAGAACGTGGGCGCGATCTGGGCGCCGGACATCGTCAAGCACCAGGGCCGCTACTTCATCTACTTCCCGGCGCGCACCGGCGAGCGCCGCAGCAACTTCGTGGTCTGGGCCGATGACATCAAGGGCCCCTGGAGCGCACCGATCGACATCGGCCTGGGCGGCTACATCGACCCGGGTCACGCGGTGGGTGAAGACGGCAAGCGCTACCTGTTCCTCAGCGGTGGCGACTACGTGCTGCTGGCCGATGATGGCCTGAGCGTGGCGGGTACGCCGAAGCATGTGTACGACGGCTGGCGCTACCCGGAAAGCTGGGACGTGGAGGCTTATGCGCAGGAAGGGCCGAAGATCCATTTCCGCGATGGCTGGTACTACATGACCACTGCGGTGGGCGGCACCGCCGGCCCGCCGACCGGGCACATGGTGATCACCGCGCGCTCGCGCTCGATCCACGGCCCGTGGGTGAACGCGCCGAACAACCCGATCATGCGCACGCAGTCGGCCGCCGAACCGTGGTGGTCGCGCGGCCACGCCACGGTGATCGAAGGCACCGACGGCCGCTGGTGGATGATGTACCACGGCTACGAGAACGGCTTCTGGACGCTGGGCCGGCAGGCCCTGTTGGAGCCGATCGAGTGGACCACCGACGGCTGGTTCGTGGCCAAGGGTGGTGACCTCGGGCAACCGCTGCGCAAGCCATCGGGCAGCGCGCTGACGCCGCACGGGATGGCCCTGTCCGATGATTTCAACGGCCGCACGCTCGGCCCGCAGTGGGCGTTCTTCAACCCGGCGGTGGATGAATACCGGCGCCTGCGCTTCAGCGGCGACGGGCTGGTGCTGCAGGGCAAGGGCAGCACGCCGCGCGATGCCTCGCCGCTGACCACCATCGCCGGCGACCCGGCCTATCAGTTCGAGGTGCAGATGGAGATCGCCCCCGGCGCGGTCGGCGGCGCCCTGCTGTTCTACAGCGACCGCCTGTACGTGGGCGTGGGCAGCAATGGCGAGCAGTTCGTCATGCACCGCTACGGCGAGGAGCGCCCCACCCGGCTGGCGGCCAGTGCCAAGGGCGGCCGGCTCTGGCTGCGGGTGACCAACAACCGCCACATCGTCACCATCCACTCCAGCGCCGATGGCCAGCGCTGGCAGAAGTATCCGGTTCAGATGGAAGTGTCCGGTTACCATCACAATGTGGCCGGCAAGTTCCTGGCACTGAAACCGGCGCTGTATGCGGCCGGCAACGGTACGGTAACCTTCCGCAGCTTCCGCTATCGCGCGCTGGACTGAGCGCGCGCTGGAATCCCCAGGCTTATCGGGTTCACTACATGTCAGTGCGCAACAAGAACGATGCCGCTACGCCGGCATTGGCAAAGGGCAAGGCAGCCACGATCAATGACATCGCGCGACTGTCGGGTGTATCCAAGAAAACGGTTTCAAGGATCATCAACAACTCGCCGCTGGTGCGCAAGGACACGCGCGACAAGGTGGAAGCGTTGATGCGCGAGGTCGGTTACACCCCCGACCCGCTGGCCCGTGGCCTGGCCTTCCGCCGCTCGTTCCTGATCGGCATGGTCTATGACAACCCCACCGCGCAGTACATCGTGGACATGCAGTACGGCGCGCTGGATGCGCTGCGCGGCTCCAGCTTCGAACTGGTGGTGCACCCCTGCGACAGCCGCAGCCCGGGTTACATCGACGGCGTGCGCCGCTTCGCCCAGCAGCAGAAGCTGCACGGGGTGATCCTGGTGCCGCGTGCGTCCGAAGACCAGGCGCTGGCGGACATGCTGGACGAGATCGGCTGCCGCTTCACCCGCGTGGCTGCGCTGCCGCTGGATGAAACCTCGCAGATGGTGGTCACCCACGACCGCGATGGTGCCGCCGAAGCGGCCGATTACCTGCTTTCGCTGGGCCACCGCGATATCGCCCTGGTGACCGGCCCGAGTGCCTACCGCTCGGCGCACGAGCGCACCGCCGGCTTCATCGAGGCGCTGTCGCAGCGTGGCATCGAACTGCCGAAGGACCGCATCATCGAGGCCGGCTACACCTTCGAATCCGGTGTGGCCGCCGCCGAGAAACTGCTGCTGGGCAAGCGCCGGCCGACGGCGATTTTCACCGGCAACGATGAAATGGCCGCCGGTGTCTACAAGGTCGCGCTGCGCGCCGGCATCAACATTCCGCGCCAGCTGTCCATCGTCGGCTACGACGACAGCCCGCTGGCCTCGCGCCTGTGGCCGTCGCTGACCTCGGTGCGCCGGCATACCCGCGACACCGGCCGCACTGCCGCGGCGATGCTGATCCAGCCCGATGGCCAGCCTGCGCTGCAGATCGCCAGCGTGCGTCCGCACCTGATCGTGCGCGATTCCTGCCAACCGCCAGAGGATTGATCCGCGCCGCGATGGCAACGACACGCCTTCATGACGAACGCGTCGCCACGCGCCTGCATAGTCCGTTGCCGATCGCACTGCTTTTCTGTCACGACCGTTGGTCGTGACGCTCCACCTGCCCCATCCACCCGATCAACCGCGCCCTGCGCAGCCCACCCTGGTATCGTGCGGCGCAAAATGACACCGGTTTCCTGTCTGGCTAGAATCGACCGTGAACCGTGCCGGGGCCGA
>NZ_QAIJ01000165.1:0-8404 GCF_003060985.1 Stenotrophomonas sp. HMWF023 | reverse complement strand
CCCGGAGCGCCCGCCATGAGTGCCAGCCCACCCCGCCGCCCGTCCACCGCCTACCGCTATCTGTTCGTACTCGGCCTGGGCCTGCTGATCGGCCTGATTGCCACGGTGATGGTCGGCCGTGCCCTGCAGGCGCGCCGCGATCCGTTCCCGGACAGCCTGATGCAGGTGATGCAGCGGCAGGCCGATCTGCTGCAGCAGGCGCAGCAGCAGAACCGCTGCAGCCTGGCCGACAGCGTCCCGCGCCTGCAGGTGCTGCGCCTGCTGTCCAATGACCTGGACCTGGCCCTCCCCGGGTTGAAGGACAGCCGGCAGTTCCAGCAGCACGCCAGCCAGTACCGGGCCGACCTCAATGCGGCCTTGGCCAGCCCTGCCACCGACTGCACCGCGTTGGCGCAGCAGGTGCAGGCCCTGCAGGACGATTGCCGGGCCTGTCATCAGGACTTCCGCTGATTCATCTTCGAGTGGGCGAAGGCAGATGTGGTTGGCGCCTTGTTCACGTTGAAAAGAGGAGGATTCGCTCACCCTGCTGCATGACGCAGTACCACCCAACGCACCCGCCTTCACGGCCAGGAGACGCCCCATGAAGATCCAGCTCATCGCCGCCAGTGTCATCGCAACCGTCGGCCTGGCCGGCTGTGCCACCTCGCCGGGCTATGGCGGTGGTGGTTACAACAACAGCGGCTATAACAACGGCGGCTACGGCAACAACTCCGGTTACAACCAGGGCCGTTGCGCCGACTGCGGCATCGTCACCCGCATCAATGCCGTGCAGTCTGGCCGTACCGCGCCTTCCGCCACCGGCGCGATCCTCGGCGGTATCGTCGGCGCAGTTGCCGGCCATGAGATCTCCGACCACACCGGCGGCAGCCGCGGCAACAAGAACATCGCCGCCGCCGCCGGCGCGGTGGGTGGTGCACTGGCGGGCAACCAGATCCAGAAGAACGTCACCAGCGATACGTATGACATCAGCGTGCGCATGGATGACGGCCGCACCATCGTGGTCAACCAGCGCGACCTCGGCGGCATCCGCGAAAACACCTACGTCCGCGTGGTCAACGGCAAGGTCATCCTGCGCTGAACCGAAGCGGGCCCCGGCCGGACAGAACCGGAGCAACAAAAAAAGGCCCGCTTGCGCGGGCCTTTTTCATGCCGGCGAGCGGCAGGTATTACGCCGGCTGGACCTTGTCGGCCTGCAGACCCTTCTGGCCCTGCACGACTTCAAAGCTCACAGCCTGGCCTTCCTTGAGGCTCTTGAAGCCCTGGGTCTCGATGGCACGGAAGTGCACGAACACGTCCTCGCCATTCTGCCGGCTGATGAAGCCGAAGCCCTTGGCATCATTGAACCACTTCACGGTACCGTTCTCACGATCAGCCATCTCACTAACTCCCTTTGACTCTCTACTTGTTGTTGGATACGCCTGTTGGGCGGCTGACAAGCAAGGGGGAAGCGAGGTGCATCGATGCAGCGGATCGGAACGATCTTGCTTCATCAGGCCACGATCCACGGTGACCTTGCCAAGCTCAGCGACTGCAACTTAACCCGACCAAAACGAAAAAGCAACTGGCAAAAACCTTTCACTGTCAACCCCAAAAACACAACCATACTGGACAGCATGGACCTCTCATTCATCTTGTATCTGCTAGCGGTCATTTTTGTGCTGATCGGCATCGCAGGCATCGTCCTGCCGGCCCTGCCGGGCATCCCGCTGGTCTTCGTCGGATTGGTACTTGCTGCGTGGGCAGACGGCTTCGTCCATGTCGGCTGGCCGACCCTGCTGATCCTCGGCGTACTGACCGCGCTGTCGCTGCTGGTCGACGTGCTGGCGACCGTAGTCGGCGCCAAGCGCGTGGGCGCCAGCCGCAAAGCGCTCTGGGGCACGTTCATCGGCAGCATCGTCGGCCTGTTCTTCATGCCGATCGGCTTGTTCGCCGGCCCTCTGCTCGGCGCCCTGCTGGGCGAGTACTGGCATACCCGTGAACTCGGCCGCTCGACCAAGGTCGGGCTGGCCACATGGCTCGGCATACTGCTGGGCCTGGCGCTGAAGCTGGCGCTGGTGATCGCGATGCTGGGCCTGTTCGCCTTCGCCTGGTTCCTGTGAGGCAGGCGGCCTTCACGCAGCGCGCACGCACACGCCGGGCATAAACCCGTGGGGCTGGCCGTTACCGCATGCAGCCGCCACACTGTCCCTCTTTCCGCATTCATTCCGAAGGGCCTGCTGCAATGACCCTCTCTCCGTTGTTTCCCCGCCTTGCACCGCTGGCGTTGGCCCTGGCCAGCGCGCCACTGGCAGCGCAGGAATTCGCGCCCAGCGCCGAGGCCTCGCCGGCCGCCTGCGCAGCCATCACGACCGATGCGGCACGCCTGGCCTGCTACGACCGCCAGTTCGGGCGCACACCGCAGGCCACCGCCGAAGCTGATGCCGCCGCCGAAGCCGCAGCACAGGCACGCCGCGAGCAGCGCGACACCACGCGGGTAAGCCAGGGTGAAGAAAAACTGCGCGAACGTGTCAGTGATCTGTTCCGTTCCGAAGCGCCGGACAGCGCACTTGCCAACGCCGGCCGTGGTTCGCTGCTGGACAGCCGCTGGGAACTGGCCGAGGACTCCAAGCTGGGCCCGTTCCAGCTGCGTGCGTACAAGCCCGTGTACCTGCTGCCGGCCTTCTGGACCAGCGACCGCAACACCATG
This sequence comes from Stenotrophomonas sp. HMWF023, assembly GCF_003060985.1. NCBI lineage: Bacteria > Pseudomonadati > Pseudomonadota > Gammaproteobacteria > Lysobacterales > Lysobacteraceae > Stenotrophomonas > Stenotrophomonas sp. HMWF023. Next base: position 5,718 of record NZ_QAIJ01000165.1, on the reverse strand, counting down.
CCGCACTCGCCGAACCCGGCCAACAGCGTGACCACCCCGCAGGTGCTGGACAGTGCCGAGCTGAAATTCCAGATCAGCTTCAAGACCAAGATCGCCGAGAACCTGTTCGGCGACAATGGCGACATCTGGGCCGGCTACACCCAGAGTTCGCGCTGGCAGGCCTACAACGGCGAGGACTCGCGCCCGTTCCGCGAGACCAACTACGAGCCGGAAGTGATGATGGTGTTCCGCAACGGCTACTCGATCGGTGGCTGGCGTGGGCGGATGACCGGCATCAGCCTCAACCATCAGTCCAACGGCCGTGCCGATCCGCTGTCGCGCAGCTGGAACCGGGTGATACTCAACGTCGGCCTCGACCGCGAGAACTGGGCACTGGTGCTGCGTCCCTGGTACCGCATTCCCGAGACCCGCAGCGACGACAACAATCCGGACATCGAGGACTACATGGGCCGCGGCGACGCGACCCTGACCTGGAACCGCAAGGGTCACGAGGTCTCGTTGATGGCGCGCCACTCGTTGCGCACCGGTGACCGCTCGCACGGCGCCCTGCAGCTGGACTACGGCTTCCCGATCAGCAACCTGCTGCGCGGCCATGTGCAGATCTTCGACGGCTATGGCGAGAGCCTGATCGACTACAACCACAAGGCCACCTATGTCGGCGTGGGCGTGTCCCTGCTGGAGTGGTTCTGATGGATGTGACGATCTGGCACAACCCGGCGTGCAGCAACTCGCGCGGGGCGCTCAAGCTGATCCGCGACGCGGGTGTCGAGCCGGTGGTGATCGAGTATCTGGGTAGCCCGCCCGACGTGGCCACGCTGCGCCAGGTGCTGGTGGAGTCTGGCCTGGCAGCGACCGAACTGGTGCGCAGCAAGGAACCCGAGTTCGCCGCACTGGGCCTGCAGGGAAGCGACGACGACGCCCTGCTGGCCGCCATGGCCACCCACCCACGGCTGATCAACCGCCCGGTGGTACGCACCGCCAAGGGCACCCGCCTGTGCCGCCCCCCGGAAACGGTGCTGGAGATCCTGTAACCCGCCCCGCGTTGGTAGAGCCGAGCCATGCTCGGCTGCGGTTCGCGTGCTACCCGTGAATGCAGCCGAGCATGGCTCGGCTTTACAGAACGGGTTACCGCCAGTCGGTGATGCCTTCGCGGCGATAGACCTCGGCGAACGCCGGGCGCGCCTTCAGGCGATCGGCATACGCCTTCAACACCGGCCAGCGGTCGCTGGGCGTGGGCATGTTGCGTGACCAGCGCATCAACATCACCAGCATGAAATCGACCACGCTCGGCGCATCGCCGAGCAGGTAAGGACCGCCGCCCTGCAGGTGCGTGGCAACGTGCTGCCACGCCGCTTCCAGCTGCTGCCGCGCCATCGCACGCACGCCGTCGATGCACTCGCCCCCCGCCGCTTCATGCGCGTAGAACCAGGCGCGGTACGCCGGCTGCACGGTGTTGGCACACCAGAACATCCAACGATAGGCCTCGCCGCGTGCCGGCGTGCCGACGGCAGGCAACAACCCCGCCTGCGGATGACGGTCTGCCAGATACAGCGCGATCGCGGCCGCCTCGGTCAGCACCTGGCCGTCGATCAGCAGGGTCGGCACCTTGCCGGCCGGATTCAAGGCCAGGTAGTCGGCCGACTTGTGCTCGCGCGCGTCGAAATCGAGCAGCACCAGTTCGTGCTCGATGCCCAGCTCGATCAGCAGCCAATGCACCACCAGCGAGGCGGTGCTGGTGGAACCATACAAGGTGGTGCGCATATGACCGGTCCTGTGCGGGGAACGGCTGATTATGCGCGCTGTCGCCGGCTCGGTCAGCCGCAGCTGCCCATGCAGGTATCACGACGCTCGCCGCAGCCCATCATCGGCGCCCGCAGCGTGCAGTCGTGCGCTTTCAATTCGCAGGAACGTCGCAGTTCCGGATGCTCGATGTCCTTGCAGCGCTTGTCCGGCGTCGGTGCCACCTGCTGCTCGCAGCTGGATTGGCGACTGCCGATCCCCTGGTCCTCGGCCATGCAGCTGCGATAGCTGGCCTGGCACTGCATCTGGCACTGGGCACCGGCGCTGAAGCCGCCCCCACCACCATACGAAGAAGACGAAGTACTGCATCCAGCAAGCACCAGCAGGCCGACAAAGCAAAGGCTGCGCAACAGGTTCACAGGACACTCCTTGTTCAATAGACCGGAAGACTGCCGGAAGAACGGGTTTCGCTTACCGATCCGCCGCAATCGAGCACACACTGGGCCCGGGTCGCATCACAGGCGCGCGTATCGGCTGCAACGGCGCAGTATGCGCCGGCGCCACGTGCGCCCTCGCAACGATGCCGCATCTTTTCGTCAGCGATATCGCTGCACTTGTCGATGACACGTGCTTTGTCCGCCTGACAGCTCTGCTGCGCCGTTTCGGCCATCGAGCGCGCCTGACCCGCACATTGCAGATGCTGCTGTGCACACCCCGCCGCACACACGCGGCCGGCCTCGCTGGTGGGTTGCTCGACGTAATACTGCGGCGCGCAGCCCACCATCAAGGCAAGGGCGACTGCGGCGAAAACACTGCGTATTCCTTGACGCACAAACAGCTTCCCTTGCCTGGCAACGCGCATAGCCTAGCAAAGCCGCGCGGTTGCAATCGTTAAACGAAAAACGGCGCCACCAGGGCGCCGTTCTGCAATCGGACAGGCATGGACGACGCCGCGCCGATCACTCCACCACGACAGGAATCTTGCCGATGCGGGCCTGCCATTCACGCGGGCCGGTCTTGTGCACCGACTCGCCGGTGGAATCGACGGCCACGGTCACCGGCATGTCTTCCACGGTGAACTCGTAGATCGCTTCCATGCCCAGGTCGGCGAAGCCGACGACCTTGGCCGCCTTGATCGCCTTGGACACCAGGTAGGCCGAACCACCGACGGCCATCAGGTAGGCCGACTTGTGCTTCTTGATCGCTTCGATCGCGGCAGGGCCGCGCTCGGCCTTGCCGACCATGCCCAGCAGGCCGGTTTCGCTCAGCACCTGCTCGGTGAACTTGTCCATGCGGGTGGCGGTGGTCGGACCGGCCGGGCCCACCACTTCATCGCGCACCGGATCGACCGGACCGACGTAGTAGATGAAGCGACCCTTGAGATCGACCGGCAGTTCCTCGCCCTTGTTGAGCATGTCGACCATGCGCTTGTGCGCGGCGTCGCGGCCGGTCAGCAGCTTGCCGTTGAGCAGGAGGGTCTGGCCCGGCTTCCAGTTGGCCACGTCTTCCGGCGTGATCGTGTCCAGGTCCACGCGGGTGCCCTTGGAGGCGTCGTAGGTCAGCTTCGGCCAGTCTTCCAGCGACGGCGGGTCCAGCATCACCGGGCCACTGCCGTCCAGGGTGAAGTGCGCGTGGCGGGTGGCGGCGCAGTTCGGAATCATCGCCACCGGCAGGTTGGCTGCGTGGGTCGGGTAGTCGTTGATCTTGATGTCGAGCACCGTGGTCAAACCACCCAGGCCCTGCGCACCAATGCCCAGCGCGTTGACCTTCTCGTACAGCTCCAGGCGCAGCTCTTCGATGCGGTTGGACGCACCGCGGGCCTGCAGTTCGGTGATGTCGATCGGCTCCATCAGCGCTTCCTTGGCCAGCAGCATCGCCTTCTCGGCGGTGCCACCGATGCCGATGCCGAGCATGCCCGGCGGGCACCAGCCCGCGCCCATGGTCGGCACGGTCTTCAGCACCCAGTCGACGATCGAGTCGGACGGGTTGAGCATGGCGAACTTGGTCTTGGCTTCCGAACCACCGCCCTTGGCGGCGACGATCACTTCCACGGTATTGCCCGGCACCACCTTGACGTTGACCACGCCCGGGGTGTTGTCCTTGGTGTTGATGCGCTTGCCGGCCGGATCGGCCAGCACCGAGGCGCGCAGCTTGTTGTCCGGGTACAGGTAGGCGCGACGGATGCCCTCGTTGGCCATGTCCTCCACACCCATGGTGGCGTCATCCCAGCGCACGTCCATGCCGATTTCCAGGAACACAGTGACGATGCCGGTGTCCTGGCAGATCGGCCGGTGGCCTTCGGCGCACATCCGCGAGTTGATCAGGATCTGCGCGATCGCCTCCTTCGCTGCCGGCGACTCCTCGCGCTCGTAGGCGGCGGCAAGGTTCTTGATGTAGTCGACCGGGTGGTAGTACGAGATGTACTGCAGCGCGTCGGCGACGGACTGGATGAGGTCTTCCTGCTTGATCGATGTCACGGATTGCTCGCTTGCTGAAGGCTGGCGGGGGTAATCCGCCCATTTTACCCCCTCCCTCGACCGCGGGGTGGCAGTGTCGGCCGCTGGCCGGCAAGATCTGAGCCCTGCCCTCTGTCACGCCGCGCCCCGCTGGCGCGTCCTTGCCCACATGAACGCCGAAACCGCCTTCCAGACCCACCGCCCACGGCTGATGGCGCTGGCCTACCGCCTTCTTGGCAGCCGCACCGACGCCGAAGACGTGGTGCAGGATGCCTGGCTGCGCTGGTCAGGCACCGATACCGCGGCCATCGCCGACCCGGAGGCCTGGCTGGTGACCACCACCACCCGTCTGGGCCTGGACCGGCTGCGCGCGGCCAAGCGTGAGCGCGCACACTATGTCGGCCCGTGGCTGGCGGAACCGCTGGCGATCACCCTCGAACCTGATCCGGCGCCCGGCCCTGCGCAGCTGCACGCGCTGGCCGATGACGTCTCGGTGGCCTTCCTGACCCTGCTCGAACAGCTGGGCCCGGAGGAGCGCGCCGCGTTCCTGCTGAAGGAAGCCTTCGACCACGACTACCGCGAAATTGCCGACCTGATCGGCCACAGCGAAGCCAACTGCCGGCAGCTGGTGCACCGGGCCCGGCAGCGCCTGCAGGCGGGGCGGCCACGCTTCAACGCCGACGCCAGCCAGCACCGGCAACTGCTGGCGCGCTTCATGGACGCCTCCCAGCGCGGTGACAGCGAGGCCATCCAGGCGCTGCTGCATGCCAATGCGCTGCTGGTCTCCGATGGCGGTGGCGTGGTCACCGCGGCGGTACGTCCGCTGCTGGGCGCCGAGCGTATCGGCCGCCTGTACTGGGCGATCGCCCGTCGCGGCGCAGCGCATCCGGCACAGCTCGGCTACGTCAACGGCGAACCGGCGATACTGCGTTTCGAAGGCGATCACCTGCATTCGATCACCACCATCGAGGTGGTCGATGGCCGCATCGCCAATCTCTACAGCGTGCTGAATCCAGAAAAACTGCCTGCGGTTGTCACGCGCAGCGATGCTGCGGCGTCCTTGTATTGAAAGGCGGCCATGGTGGCCGCCGTGGAGCTGAAGATGTCCAACCACGCCTCTCCCCGCGTTCCTTACGCCCGCCTGGCCGCTGATGCCTTCAAGGGTCTGCTGGCCACCAGCAAGGCGGTGCATGACAGTTCGATCGATCCGACCCTGATGGAACTGGTGTTCCTGCGCGTCTCGCAGCTCAACGGCTGCGGCTACTGCATGGACATGCATGCCACCACGCTGCGCAAGGGCGGCATCGAGCCGCGCAAGCTGGATACGCTGCCGGCCTGGCACGAAAGCCGCTTCTTCGACGAACGCGAACGCGCGGCGCTGGGCTGGGCCGAAGCCCTGACCCGGTTGACCGACGGTGCGCCGTCGCAGGCGGCGTTCGATGCGTTGGCGCCGCACTTCGATGAGAAGGGCATCAGCGACCTGAGCATGGGTATTGCCGTGATCAATGCCTGGAATCGGTTG
>NZ_QAIJ01000164.1:0-16325 GCF_003060985.1 Stenotrophomonas sp. HMWF023 | reverse complement strand
GTCAGCGTGGTCTTGCCGTGATCGACGTGACCGATGGTGCCGACGTTGACGTGCGGCTTGGTGCGCTCGAACTTACCCTTGGCCATGGCTGCTTATCTCGAATTCGTCTGGTGTGGTGCTGAAGATGGTGCTCACAAAAGGAATCGAACCTTCGACCTCTTCCTTACCAAGGAAGTGCTCTACCGACTGAGCTATGTGAGCGAGTTTTGCATTATGGCATGAACTCGATAATATTCAAAGTTCACTCAATGGAGCGGGAGACGGGGATCGAACCCGCACCATCAGCTTGGAAGGCTGAGGTTCTACCATTGAACTACTCCCGCACCGGGAATGTGCCACAACGTGAAGCTGGTGGAGGGAGGTGGATTCGAACCACCGAAGGCGTAAGCCAGCAGATTTACAGTCTGCCCCCGTTGGCCGCTTGGGTATCCCTCCATTTACCACCCCATTCCGTGCCGCCGAAGCGTTGCGGTGTGTGGTGGTGAGCCCGCAATTCTGGAGATGAAGCGGGGGTCTGTCAACGCTTTTTTTCACTTTTTTTCACGCGCGTCGCAAACCCCTTGATACGCAAGGGTCTGCTCAGGGCAGTGCAATTGTCTCGTCGGCAAAGATGGCCACGTGGGCCACGCCATCGGCCCCGATCCAGCCCCGATACATGCCCTGGGTGTTGAACGGTGCCGCTGCTTTCCCCTCTGCGGAGAGCACGATCGCCCCGCCGTCGCCACCCATCTGCGGAATCGCGTCGTTGATCACGCCCTTGCCAGCCTGCTGCGGCGATTGACCGAGGTAGCGCATGCGCGCGCAGATCTCATGGGCTGCTGCGGTGCGGATGTAGTACTCGCCCCAACCGGTACCCGACACCGCACAACGCGCATCGGCCCAGGTGCCAGCACCGATGATCGGGGAATCACCGACACGTCCGTAGCGCTTGTTGGTCATGCCGCCGGTGGAAGTGCCTGCAGCAAGATGCCCCTGTGCATCCAGGGCGACTGCACCGACCGTGCCGAAGTGCTTTGCGGTTTCCAGGTCGGCATGCGCTTGCCCGCTCGCCTCTTCCTTCAATGCACGCTGCAGCTGCTGCCAACGCTTGTTGGTGCGGAAGTAGGAGGGGTCCACGAGGGTCACGCCCTGTTCGGTGGCGAAGGCTTCGGCGCCCTGCCCCACCATCATCACGTGCCTGGACTTCTGCATCACCGTCTGCGCGAGGAGGATCGGGTTGCGCACGCGCTGCACGCCCGCCACTGCGCCGGCCGACTGGGTGGCGCCATCCATCACCGCCGCGTCCAGTTCATTGCGGCCCTCGTGGGTGAACACAGCGCCCTTGCCCGCGTTGAAGGTCGGATCATCCTCAAGCACGGTGATCGCAGCAGTGACCGCCGCCAATGCCGGACGCCCGGCTGCAAGTTCGGCATGGCCCTTCAGCAATGCCGCCTTCAGCGCAGCGCGCGCGGCCCGTTCTTCTGCCGCGGAAAGATCCTTGCGCTCCACCCCGGCACCGCCGTGGATGACCAGCAGCGGTGAGGCAGCGGGTGCGGCCTGGGCCAGCAGTGGCAGGGACAACAGCGCGGACAGCGCCAGGCGCAAGTTCATGGAAGCAGATCTCCAGCAGGAAAGGGATTGGATTGCACGGTAGCGCCGGGCCATGCCCGGTGGAAGGCACAGCGCGGCGGCATCCGCCGGGCATGGCCCGGCGCTACCGGATCATTGGCGGATGACTTCAATCTCGCCGTCGCTGATGTCAGCCAAGGCCTCGTAGGCCGCCTCGGCCTGCAGGTCGTCCAGGCGCATGCGACTGCCGCTGCCAACCACGGTGATCGGCACCGCGTGGAAGCGCAGGGGTTCACCTTCCACCAGCCGATCGGCATCGCGTCCGGGGCTGACCACCCAGACCTTGCCTTCGCCGTCGGCGCTGTAGACCTGGGCCTGGCCATCAGGCTCCACGCACAGGGCCGTGTCTTCATCGACGCCGATGCCGACCATGTCCGGGTCACCACTGTCATGCGCGGCGCGGGCCACGAACACGATCAGGCGGCCGAGACGGTCGCGCTTGTCGAAGTGGGTGTCGGTGACCACCCGCTGCAGGTAGGGCAACTGCAGGAAGCCGCGGTCCAGGGTCACGGCCTCGCCCATCGGGTCGGCCATGGCGCTGGCCGAATCGATACTGCCGCCATCCAGCGCGCCATAGGCGTAGCCGCCGAGGATGGCCAGCCCGGCGCTGGTACCGGCAATCGGCTTGCCGGCGCGCACGTGGGCATTCAGCGCGCGATTGAGCGCGGTGCCCTTCCAGAAACGGATGTAGCGGGACTGATCGCCGCCGGCGATGAAGATCGCATCGGCCGCAGCCACGACCCGCAGCACGGCCGGGTCGTCGGCGCCGCGGCGGTTGTCGAACACCAGGGTCTGCACGGCGGTGGTGCCGCCAATCTCCCGGTACAGACGGTCCTGCAGCTCATCGGTGCCGGACGCGCGCAGGATCAGCACACGGCCATTGCCGGCCTGGCGCAGCCACCACTGGAAGGCTTCAGGCACCCATTCGCCGCCACCCATCAACATCATCGCGGGGGCTCGCGGCCCGGGCCGCGGCGCATCCAGATCGCCCACTTCGTAGTAGGCGAAGCCGGGGTCCATCAGTTCCTGTGCCGCCGCCGGCGATGTCCAGCAGAGCGCCGACAGCAGCAAGGCGATGAGCGGGCCACGCAGCCCGTAGCGAAGGCGTCGCATCTTGATCTCCCTGAACAAAAACGACCTGCAACCGTTTTCACTCTTTGCCAGACATATCACCAGTAGTCAAGGGCATAAAAAAGGCGTTAAATGCGCGCGCCCATTCCTGAAATGAATGGGGGACAGGGCCCCTCCTCTGCGGGCCGGCATTACTTCCGGGAATTTCTCATGCGTAGACAGGCGATGGCGTGGTCGATCCAGCTGGCGTTGATGGGCGTTGCTGCTTCGGCGGCGGCGCAGACTCCCGCTTCCTCTTCGGTACAACAGCTGGATGCGGTGCAGGTGACCGGCTCACGCATCCCGCGCGCCCAGGTGGAAGGACCGGCGCCGATCACTGTCATCAACGCAGAGCAGATCCGCTCCAGCGGCTTCACCACCGTGCCGGACGTGCTGCGCGCGATGACCCAGAACGGCGGTGAGACGCAGAGCCAGCAGTCCTCCGGCGGTGCCGATTTCTCGCCGGGTGCGCAGCAGGTCGACCTGCGTGGGCTGGGGCCGAACCACACCCTGGTGCTGGTCAACGGCCGTCGCATCGCCGACTTCCCGATGCCGTTCAAGGGCCGCAGCAACTTCACCGACGTGTCCAACATTCCGCTGGGCATGATCGACCGCATCGAAGTGCTGACCGGCAGCGCGTCGGCGATCTACGGCTCGGATGCGATCGCCGGCGTGGTCAATTTCATCCTGAAGAAGAAGGCCGATGGCACCACCATCGACATGCGCATGGGCACCACTACCGAAGGCGGTGGTGAATCGTTCGACATGAGCCTGGCCAGCGGCTTCAGCAGCGGCAACTTCAACGCGGTGTACAGCGTCGAACTGCAGTCGCAGACGCCGCTGTGGGCCTACGACCGCGACATCCAGGATTCGACCCAGGACGGCCCGACCGAAGGCGCGCGCATCGCCCGTCGTTCCTACCTGCGCACCGATTACAACGATGACTACCTGGACCCGGGCGCGGCGACCTGCGAGGCGCTGGCCGGGCAGAACCAGGGCAGCACCTACCGCGCGTTCCGTCCGCGCTACGGCTACTACTGCGGCAGCGACAGCTCGATCGGCTACGGCACGATCCTCAGCAAGCGCCGCGGTGCCAATGGCTATGCCTCGCTCAGCTACGACTTCGACAACGGCCAGCAGTGGTTCGCCGACGTGCAACTGGGCTACCACACGATGTCGCTGATGCGCGATGTCACCAAGTGGGGCCGCATGGCCGCCGACGGCGACGAGTCGGGCTACTTCAACAATGAAGCGACCGGGGAGATCGAGTTCTGGCAGCGCCAGTTCTCGCCCGAGGAAATGGGCGGGCTGGACAATGCGATGGTACGCAGCACGCAGAAGACCTTCAGCGTGACCACCGGCTTCAAGGGCAACCTGACCGGCAGCTGGGACTACGAAGCGGCACTGAGCCATTCGCAGTACCAGTCGCGGATCAGCTGGGCGCAGATCATCGCATCCAAGGCCAACGACCTGTTCCTGGGCCCGCAGCTGGGCGAGGACGATGACGGTTTCCCGATCTACAACGCCGATCCGTCGCGCCTGTACCGGCCGCTGACCCGTGCCGAGTACGATTCGATTGCCGCACGCACCACCTATACGCCGAAGTCGCGCACCGAGACGGCGGCGTTGACCCTGACCAATGGTTCGCTGTTCACCCTGCCCGGTGGCGATGCCGGCTTTGCCGCGACGGTGGAAGTTGGCCAGCAGGCCTATGCGCTCAATCCCGATCCTCTGGCGACCGGTTATTACTACTACAGCTGGAAGGATTCGGACGGCAAGGGGTCGCGCAACCGCTGGGCGACCGCCGCCGAGTTGCGCATGCCGCTGCATGAAACGGTCAACCTGAGCGTGGCCGGCCGTTACGATCAGTACCGCTATTCGGGCCACACCATCGGCAAGGCGACCTGGAGCGGCGGCCTGGAATGGCGCCCGATCGACACGCTGCTGGTACGCGGCTCGTACGGCACCGCGTTCCGCGCGCCGGACCTGCACTATGTTTTCGCCGGCCCGGGCAACGACGAGACCAGCGCGGAAGATCTGTACAACTGCCGCGCCGATGCAGCCGATGATTGCGCCGATTACGAGCGCAATGTGATCCGCAGCCGCAGTGGCAACCGCGAGCTGGAACCGGAAACCAGCACGTCCTGGAGCGCTGGTTTCGTGTGGTCGCCGGCCGCCGGCCTGGACCTGTCGGCCGACTGGTTCAACATCGACATGCGCGAGCAGGTGCAGGACATGGACGTGCGTACGATCCTGGCCAACGAAGCGAACTGCCGGCTGGGCAGCGCCGACATCGGCTCACCGACCTGCGTGGACGCCCTGGCCCGCATCACCCGCACTGCCGATGGCCGTCTGTACGGCGTGCATGTGAACCCGATCAACGTTGCGCGCGAGTCCACCTCCGGCGTCGACGTCGGTCTGCGCTACCGCCTGCAGACCGGCATCGGTGACTTCATCTTCAATGGCACCCACACCTGGGTGAAGAAGCATGACTTCCAGCGTTATGCCGGTGATGTGACCGAAGACCAGTTCGCGATCAACAGCGGCTTCGATATTCCGCGCACCAAGACCAGCGTCAGCGTGACGTGGGAGAAGGATGCCTGGTCGGCCACCGTGTATGGCTCGCGCCTGGGCAAGCTGCCGACCTCGGACAGCTACGACCAGGTGTTCGACGAGGAGAGCGGCGACAGCCCGTGGATCAAGGCAACCTACCGCTACAACGCTTCGCTGCAGTACCGCTTCGACGATCACTCGCGGTTGTCGCTGTCGGTGGTCAATGTGTTCAACAAGATGCCGCCGAAGGACAAGACCTACACGGCGTACCCGTACTACGACGTGTCCTGGTTCGACAGCGTCGGCCGCACCATCAACCTGCAGTACACGCACAAGTTCGGCGGCAGCGCGCTGTAAGGGCGCGCGGCATCGCCGGATGTGGAACAACAGGGCCCGCCATTGGCGGGCCTTGCTGTTTATGCACACCGCGCGTGGAAAGCGGTGGGGGTTTGGTGTGGACAAGTCCCGGCGAGCCACGCATTGCAATGGTTTCGAAGGGTGGCGATTTTTTATCCAGGCAGAATCCGGGTTTTCCACACGCGCCGTGGAAAGCGATGGGAACTAGGTGTGGACAAGTGGCTGTGAGTGTTGCTGCACAGACGTTTCAGGGTGCGGTGAAAATTTGTCCACACTACGCGAGCAAGCCCTGTGGAGCCGAGTCCGCGCTCGGCTGATACCAACCCGAGCCGAGCGCGGGCTCGGCTCTACAGGGTGCCGCGCGGTTTTCCACACCAGGCGTGGAGAGCGATGGGAGTTTTCTGTGGACAAGTGCCTGCGAACGTCACACCGCAAGCGTTTCGTAACGTGGTGTTTTTTTGTCCATCACCGGAAACGCGAACGCCCCGCACTGAGCGGGGCGTCCGGGGTCGATCCGATACAGCCAGATCAGACGTTGAAGCGGAAGTGCAGGATGTCGCCTTCCTGCACGCGGTACTCCTTGCCTTCCAGGCGCAGGCGACCGGCTTCCTTGGCGCCAGCTTCACCCTTGTACTTGATGAAGTCGTCATACGCGATGGTTTCGGCGCGGATGAAGCCCTTCTCGAAGTCGGTATGGATGACTGCGGCAGCCTGCGGAGCGGTGGCGCCCTTGCGCACGGTCCACGCGCGGACTTCCTTCACGCCAGCGGTGAAGTAGGTCTGCAGGCCGAGCAGGCTGTAGGCCGCGTTGATCACGCGGTTCAGGCCCGGCTCGCTCAGGCCAAGGTCGGCCAGGAACGTATCGCGGTCTTCGTCGTCCAGCTGCGACAGCTCTTCTTCGATCGCCGCCGACACCGGCACCACCTGTGCGCCTTCTTCGGCGGCACGGGCGCGCACGGCGTCCAGGTGCGGGTTGTTCTCGAAACCGTCTTCCAGCACGTTGGCGATGTACATCACCGGCTTCAGGGTCAGCAGGAACAGATCGCGCACCAGCGCCTTCTCTTCCTCGTCCAGGCCCGCAGAACGACCGGCCTTGCCGTCGGCCAGCGCGGCCTGCAGCTTGGCCAGCACCGGCTTGCGCGCCGCTGCATCCTTGTCGCCACCCTTGGCCGCACGCTCGGCGCGGTTCAGTGCCTTCTCGACGCTGTCCAGGTCGGCCAAAGCGAGTTCGGTATCGATGGTGTCGATGTCCGAGATCGGGTCGACCTTGTTGTTGACGTGGATGACGTCAGCGTTTTCGAAGCAGCGCACCACGTGGGTGATCGCGTCCACTTCGCGGATGTGGGCCAGGAACTTGTTGCCCAGCCCTTCGCCGCTGGCGGCACCGGCCACCAGGCCGGCGATGTCGACGAACTCGACCGCAGTCGGGATGACCTTCTGCGGGTTGATGATCGCTGCCAGTTCGTTCAGGCGCGGATCCGGCACCGGCACGATGCCGACGTTCGGTTCGATGGTGCAGAACGGGAAATTCGCCGCGGCGATGCCCGCCTTGGTCAGCGCGTTGAACAGGGTCGACTTGCCGACGTTGGGCAGGCCGACGATGCCGCATTTGATACCCATGGGTGACAGCTCTCTGGGGTGAAAGTGATTGGTGAAACAGCGCGCGCGCCGCTTGGCCAATCCATCTCGGTGTTGCCGATCAACATCTGTGCCAACCAAGGTTGGCACCTACCCAAAGCGGGTTATTTCGGGGTGTGCAGCCGCTTCATCGCTTCGCTGAAATCGCCCTGCACTGCCAACGGCAGCACGTCGATCGCATCGTCGATGGCGCGCGAAATCAGTACTTCATCGTCCTTGGAGGGGCGTCCCAGCACCCAGCCCACCACGCGGTCCTTGTGGCCGGGATGGCCGATGCCCACGCGCAGGCGATGGAACTTGCCGTGGCCGAGCAACCGGATGGTGTCGCGCAGGCCGTTCTGTCCGCCGTGGCCACCGTCGAACTTCAACCGCGCCACGCCGGGCGCCAGGTCCAGTTCGTCATGGGCCAGCAGGGTCTCCTCCGGCTCGATCTTCCAGAACCGCTGTGCGGCGGTGACCGACTTGCCGCTGAGGTTCATGAAGGTGGCAGGCTTGAGCAGCCACACCGTCTGCCCAGCGATGTCGACCTTGGCGGTCTCGCCAAACAACTTGCTGTCCACGTTCCATCGCGCACCGGCCTTTTCAGCCAGGGCCTCAACGAAATGAAACCCGGCATTGTGCCGGGTCCGGGCGTGCTCCGATCCGGGGTTGCCCAGACCGACGATCAGTCGCAATCCTGCCATCGTTCCATCCAGATACGGCGCCTGCCCCGAAGGACAGGCGCCGCGGGGTATTACTCGGCCGCTGCTTCTTCAGCGTCGGCAGCATCCTGCTTGCCGTGCTTGGCAGTGACGATCGCGTCGTCGTGGTCCTTGCCCAGCGCCAGCGCCGGGATTTCCACGCCCTTCGGCAGCTTGATGTCCGACAGGTACACAACGTCGCCAGCCTTCAGCTCGCCCAGGTCGACTTCGATCGACTCCGGCAGGTCCTTCGGCAGGCAGGTGATGGCCACTTCCTTCAGTTCGTGGGCGACCACGACGTCGGCAGCCTTGCCAGCCGGCGAGGTGTCTTCGTTGATGAAGTGCAGCGGAACCGAAGCGGTCAGCTTCTCGTTCTCGTTCACGCGCAGGAAGTCCAGGTGCATGATCAGCTGCTTGAACGGATGGCGCTGCATGTCACGCAGCAGCACCTTCTGCACCTGGCCGTCCAGGTTCAGGTCAAGGATCGAGGCATAGAACCACTCGTTCTGCTGGGCCAGCCAGATTTCGTTGTGGTCCAGGCTGATGGCGACCGGTTCGGCGTTGCCGCCGTACACGATCGCCGGGATCACACCAGCGGTACGCAGGCGGCGGCTCGCACCCTTACGCTGCAGTTCACGCTTGGTGACCTTGATTTCATGGGTCTTCGACATTTTCGACTACTCGGTTGTTGCCTTGCCTTGCGGCTTGGCGGTTGAAGGCACTTCCGCGACCAGAAGTGCCCAGTGTGTCCCTGCCGTTGCCGGCGGGGACGAAAAAATCAATCGACGTACAGCGAGCTGACCGACTCACCGAAGGCGATGCGGCGCATCGTTTCGGCCAGCATTTCCGCCACGCTCAGCTGGCGGATCTTGCTGCACACCCGCGCGGCGTCCTTCAGCGGGATGGTGTCGGTCACCACCAGTTCGTCGAGCTGGGAATTGGTGATGTTGTCCACCGCCGGGCCCGACAGCACCGCATGGGTGCAGTAGGCGGCGACCTTGAGCGCACCGCGCGCCTTCAGGGCAGCGGCAGCGGCGCACAGGGTGCCGGCGGTATCGACGATGTCATCGACCATCACGCAGGTCTTGCCTTCGACGTCACCGATGATGTTCATCACGGTGGAGACGTTGGCGCGCGGACGGCGCTTGTCGATGATCGCCAGGTCGGCGTCATCCAGGCGCTTGGCCACCGCACGGGCGCGGACCACGCCGCCCACGTCCGGCGACACCACGATCAGGTTCTCGGTGCCGTAGGCGCGCCAGATGTCGGCCAGCAGCAGCGGAGAGGCATACACGTTGTCGACCGGAATATCGAAGAAACCCTGGATCTGGTCGGCGTGCAGGTCGACGGTCAGCACACGATCAGCGCCGGCGGTGCTGAACATCTTCGCCGCCAGCTTGGCGGTGATCGGCACGCGCGAGGAACGCATGCGGCGATCCTGGCGCGAGTAGCCGAAGTAGGGCACCACGGCGGTCACGCTGGCCACCGATGCGCGCTTGAGCGCGTCGATCAGCACCAGCAGTTCCATCAGGTTTTCCGCGCTCGGCGCCGAGGTCGGCTGGATCACGAACACGTCCTGCTTGCGGACGTTCTCTTCGATTTCCACCTGCACTTCGCCATCGGAGAAGTGCGAGACAAGCGCCTTGCCCGGGCGGACTCCCAGTTCCTTGCAGATGTTCTGCGCCAGACGTTTGTTGGCGTTGCCGGAAAAGACCAGCAGGTTCGGGGACTCTTGCATCATGATTGTCTCGGGCGGGGACGAGTGGCGGGGATCCGGTAGCGGCAAGGACCACTGCGGCCCCTGCTGCTGACAACACCGCGGCTGTTCCCACGTCCCGCGCAGGTGATGCGCTGGAAGGCGCGGACGCAGCCGCATTGGCAGGGGCGGGAGGATTCGAACCTCCGAATGCCAGGATCAAAACCTGGTGCCTTGGGCCTCTTGGCGACGCCCCTGCATTGATGAATCAGTGTTGCTCGAGTGCATCCAGCAGTGGCGAACGTGCAACGCCCGCAGCCACCCTTGCCCGCAACTCCTTCGACAACTTCGCTCGTCCCTGCTCGGCGGCAGCCTGCGAATCGAACTCGACGAAACAACCACTTCCCGAACCGGTCAGACGTGCCGTGCCGATGTCGCTCAACGCAGCAAGCACCGCCTCGACGGCAGGCTCACGGCGGCGCAGCACCGGTTCGAACACGTTCCCGACCAGCGTGCCGGAAGCGAAGTCCTCTATTTTCGCCTGTGGACTGTCGCGCGTCAAATCCGGATCAGCGAACAGGAGGGGCGTCGGCACATGAACGCCCGGCTCGACCACCACATACCAGGCCTGCGGCAGGGTGATCGGCTGCAGCCGCTCGCCTACCCCTTCAGCCCAGGCGTTGTGGCCACGCACGAATACCGGCACGTCGGCGCCGAGACGCAGCCCCAGCGCCGCCAGCGCATTCTCGTCCAGCCCGGCGCTCCAGAGCCGGTTCAGCACCACCAGCACGGTGGCGGCATCGGACGATCCACCGCCAAACCCACCGCCCGCAGGAACGTTCTTTTCGACGATGATGTCGACACCTTTGTCGACATTCGCCGCTTCTTTGAGCATCCGCGCTGCACGAACGGCCAGATCGTCCGCCTCGGCGACGCCGGCCAGACCCTCGCCCTGCCGTCGCACCTGACCGTCTTCACGCAGGCGCAGGCCGATCCTGTCGCCCCAGTCGAGCAGGCGGAACACCGTCTGCAGCTCGTGGTAGCCATCGGCACGGCGGCCGGTGATGTGCAGGAACAGGTTCAGCTTGGCCGGGGCCGGCCACCAGGACCAGCCCGCTTCATCCCCCCGCGCGTTCATGGTGCGCCCTGGCCCCACTGGTCAACCAGCAGGCGCACCTTGGCGTCGCCATTGACCGCTTCGACCCTGCGCGGCAGGGCCGGACGCCCGGCTTCGGCCGGGTACCAGTCCAGATACTGGATCACCCATCCCATCTGCTGCATGCGCCGCGGACGGCCATCAGCATCGCGGTCGATCTTTTCCGGCCCAGCGCTATCGCCAGCGACCAGGCCGCGTACCCAGTCCGGCAGCTGATTGACCGGAATATCCCAGCCGGTGGCCTCCAGCAGCAGCGCCTGCGCGTCTTCACCCTCGCGCGGACCACCGGCCAGCCCTTCCAGGCGCCCGGCTTCATGATGGGCATCACCGCTCAGCTTCCAGCTCTGGCGGGTCACCGGCGCGCTCAGCTCAACGACATACCGCTGGCCTTCCTGCTTCCAGTCGATGCGGCCGCTGCCACCGTCCTTGCCCTTGCTGACCGCCACCCGGCCCTGGAAATTCCAGTCCGCTGCCGAACGCAGCGCTTCCACGCGCGCGACCTCGGTAGCGGCCGCTTCGGCGGAAACGGTGGTGACCACGGCCGGCGCCGGCGTCTTCTGCCGGCCAACGGTGGTACAGGCACTCAGGGCCAGGGTCACGGCCACCAGCAGCAACGGCCGGATCGTGGAAACACTCATGGCTTGAACTTCTCGCGGGCGCGCAGCAGCGCGCGGTTTTCAGGGTCGAGCCGGGCCGCTTCCCCGAAGAAGTGACGGGCTTCATCGTGCTTGCCCAGCACCCACAGCACCTCGCCCACGTGGGCGGCGATTTCCGGGTCCTTGGCCAGCGTCCAGGCGCGGCGCAGCTGCACCAGCGCGTCGGCGTTGCGCCCCAGCCGATACAGCACCCAGCCATAGCTGTCGACGATCGCCGCGTTGTCCGGCTCGGCCACGCGCGCGCGGTCGATCAGTTCGAGCGCTTCCTGGTAGCGGCCAGTACGGTCGGCCAGGGTGTAACCCAGTGCGTTCAGTGCCGGCACGTTCTCCGGCTCGGTCACCAGGATCTTGCGCAGGTCGGCCTCGGCGCGGGCGATGTCATCGCGGCGCTCCCAGGCCAGCGCACGGGCATACAACAGGCCGTTTTCGTCCGGATACGCAGCCAGGCCACGGGCCAGTGCATCGATCTCGCCGGGAAGGTCGTCGGCGCGCTGGCGCAGCTCGGCTTCCAGCAGATAGGCATCGCGCCGCACATCGTCATCCACCCCGGCATCGGACTGGATCGCATGCACTTCATCCAGCGCCAGCGACTGCCGGCCCGCCAGACCCTGTGCATTGGCCGCGCGCAGGCGCGCTTCATTCAGCTCATCGCCGCCGGGCACGCTGTGATACCAGTTGACCGCCTCCGGGTAGCGCTTGAGGTACTCGGCGATCTTGCCCAGCAGCAGGCGCTGCGCCGGGTCCGGCTTGGCCGCCTGCCGCGACAGTTCGTTGTACAGGTTGGACAGCGCGGCCTTGTCGCCCTGCTTGGCCAGCAGCGAAGCGCGCATGCCCCACGTCTGCACATTCTGCGGACCGACCGCCAGCACGCGCTCGGCCGCTGCCGGCTGGCCGAGGCTGTCATAGGCGATGGCCACCGCATTGCGCAGCTCCGGATCCTGACGGGTCTTCGGCTCCACCCCACGCAGCAGCGACAGCGCCTGGTCGGTCTGCCCGGCCTGCTGCAGCTGGCTGGCGCGCAGCAAGGCAACGCGTGGCTCCTCGGGGAAGCGCTTGACCACCTCATCGATCATGCGCCGCGCCAGCTCGGGCTTTTCCATGCGCAACGCCAGGCGTCCAAACTCCTGCCAGGCCTCGATCTTCTGGGGAATGGCGTTGGCATCGACCAGGTCGCCCAGCACCTGGGCCGGCACGGCCGGATCGCGGCCGCCACCGATCAGGGCGCCCAGGGCGAACTTCCAGCCCTCGTCCCCCGGGTCCTGCAACAAGGCCTGAAGCTCGCTGCGCGCAGCCTTCACATCGCCCTGGCGCATGGCCAGCGCACCGGCGGCGCTGCGCATCGCCAATGAGCGCGGCGCACGCTGCTGCCACAGGGCCAGGCCCTTGGCTGCCGCATCATCCTCGTTGGCCAGCATGGCGATGCGGGTCGCCCGCTCGGCCAGGCCGGCGTCGCCGTCGGTCTGCTGGGCGGCCTGCAGGTACCAGCGCGCGGCCTCGGCCAGCTTGCCCGCCTGCAGGGCGAACTCGCCAGCCAGGACCGGCTCCAGCGCCAGTTCCTCAGTCACCGCGGGCCGCGCAGGCGCCTTGGCGGGCACCGCCGCCAGGGCCTGCGCACAGGCCAGAGACAGCAGCAGAACACTGGGGATGCGAATCAATGCGGGCATCGTCGGCATCGGGGCCTTAAAATGTCGTCCAATGGCCAGCAGCTTATCGCAAGCAACTGAACAATGACCCTGTGGGTGCTCGGACTGAATCACCAGACCGCACCGGTGGAACTGCGCGAACGCGCAGCCTTCGCCGGTGACGCGTTGCCGCGCGCGCTCGGTTCGCTGCGCGATACCCCGCAGATCGCCGAGGCGGTGCTGCTGTCCACCTGCAACCGCACCGAGCTGTATGCCGTGGCCGAGTCCGCGCAGGCACTGGACCAGTGGCTGCACGCCCAGGCCGGCGACCTGCAGGGCTACCTGTACCAGCACGCCGATGCCGATGCCGTGCGCCACCTGTTCCGGGTGGCGACGGGGCTGGATTCGATGGTGCTGGGCGAGCCGCAGATCCTGGGCCAGGTGAAGGATGCCTGGTCGACCGCGCGCGACCACGGCCTGCTCGGCCAGCGCCTGGACCGGCTGTTCCAGCAGACGTTCTCTGTGGCCAAGCGCGCGCGTACCGATACCCAGGTCGGCGCCAACCCGGTGTCGGTGGCCTCGGCAGCAGTACGCCTGGCACAGAACGCATTTGCCCGCCTGGACGATTCCACCGTGCTGCTGGTCGGCGCTGGCGAGACCATCGAACTGGCCGCGCGCCACCTCAGCGAAGGCAAGGTGCGGCGTCTGCTGATCGCCAACCGGACGCTGGCCCATGCGCAGGAGCTGGCCAGCCGCCATGGCGGCGTGGCCCTGCCGTTGACCGAACTGGAACGCCACCTGGCCGAGGCCGACGTGGTGTTCTCGGCCACCGCCGCCCGCGAACCGGTGATCCACCGTGCCGCGGTGGCCAACGCCCTGCGTGCGCGCCGGCACAAACCGATGTTGCTGTTCGACCTGGCCGTTCCGCGCGACATTGAAGCCGACGTTGCCACGCTCAAGGATGCGTTCCTGTACACCGTGGACGATCTCGAGCGCGCGGTGGAAGACAACCGCCGCAGCCGCCGCGAGGCCGCCGCCGAAGCCGAGACGATCATCGACCTGCAGGTCTCGCGCTTCGTCGAAACCCTGCAGGCCAGTGCCCACCAGGCACCGCTGCGACAACTGCGCGCCTTCGGCGAGGCCACCCGTGCCGAACTGCTGGAACGCGCGCGCCAGCAGCTGGCCAACGGCAAGCCGGCCGACGAAGTGCTGGAACTGCTTGCCCATGGCTTGACCAACCGCCTGCTGCACCCGCCGACCGCCGCCCTGCGTGCGGCCGCGCTCAGCGGCGACGCCGACCTGACCCGCGCCGCCGAGCGCCTGTTCCCGGCGACGCCGGGTTACCGCCACCCACCTGTGAGAACCGATGACGCCGACCCTGCGCCGTAAGTTGGAAGCGCTGGCCGAGCGCCGCGAAGAACTGGAACGTCTGCTCGCCGAACCGGAGGTGGTCGCCAACAACGCGCGCTTCCGCGATCTTTCGCGCGAGTTTTCCCAGCTCGAACCGATCGCCACCGCACTGGCCGATGAAGCACGCGCCAAGGCCGACCTGGCCGCCGCCGAAAGCATGCGTGCGGACCCGGACCTGCGCGAGCTGGCCGACGAGGAAATCGCTGCCGCGCAAGCCCGCCTGCAGGAACTGGAGCAGGAACTGGCGCTGCTGCTGGTGCCGCGCGACCCGCGTGATGAAGGCAACCTGTTCCTGGAAGTGCGCGCTGGTACCGGTGGCGACGAGGCGGCGATCTTCGCTGGCGACCTGTTCCGCATGTACGCCCGCTACGCTGAGCGACAGGGCTGGAAGGTCGAGATCGAATCGGACAATCCCGGCGAACATGGCGGCTACAAGGAAGTGGTGGCGCGCGTGGTCGGCCGTGGCGCGTTCTCGCGCCTGAAATTCGAATCGGGCACGCACCGCGTGCAGCGCGTGCCGGCCACCGAATCGCAGGGCCGCATCCACACCTCGGCGGCCACCGTGGCGATCATTCCGGAAGCCGACGAAGTCGATGAGATCGTCATCAACCCGGCTGACCTGAGAGTCGACACCTACCGCTCCTCCGGCGCCGGCGGCCAGCACGTCAACAAGACCGAATCGGCGATCCGCATCACCCACCTGCCCAGCGGCGTGGTGGTCGAATGCCAGACCGAGCGCAGCCAGCATGCCAACCGGGACAAGGCGATGAAACGCCTGAAGGCGCAGCTGCTCGATGCCGAGCGCCAGCGCCACGACGCGGCGCAGGCCGAATCACGGCGCCTGCAGGTCGGCAGCGGCGACCGCAGCCAGCGCATCCGCACCTACAACTTCCCGCAGGGCCGGATCACCGACCACCGCGTGGAAGGGCTGACCCTGTACGACCTGCCCAACGTGTTGGCCGGCGACCTGGACCCGCTGCTGCAGCGATTGAGCCACGAGCACCAGGTCGACGCCCTGGCCCAGCTTTCGGCGGGCTGACCAGCATGTCGGCCTGGCAGCAGCGGCAGCAACTGCAGCAGGCGATCACGCGCCAGCCCGGCGACTTCGTTGCCTGGGTGATGCTGGCCGACCTGGAACTGGAAGCCGGCGACATTGCGGCCGGCGAGCAGGCCGCGCGACGCGCGCTGCAGCTGCGGCCCAATCATCCTGAAGCACTTGCCCGGCTGGGTCGTGTAGCGTGGATGGCAGGAGCGCATGCCGATGCCGCCAAGCTGTTGGGCCAGGCCTCCGCGCTGGCACCGGAGCACCCGGGCATCGCGTTGTGGCTGGGGCACGCGCTGGAAGATGCCAACGATGCAGAAGGCGCATCAGCGGCCTATCGCCGTGCACATGCACTGATGCCCGATGAACCGTATATCGCCGCACAGCGCCTCGCCTGGCAGCGTCGCCTGTGCGATTGGCAGGACGTGGATGCGCTGGCCGCCCAGGTGCGCGGCGCGCTTGCATCGGGCCAGGGCGTGGTGGAACCCTTCGCGTTCCTCAGCGAAGACGCCAGCGCGGCCGAACAGTTGGCCTGTGCGCGCGCGCGCGCGGCCGCTGTGGCGGCGTCAGTGCGGCCACTGCCCCCGGTGAAGCTGCGCGAACGAGGTCCACTTCGCGTGGGCTTCCTGTCCAACGGTTTCGGCGCCCACCCCACCGGCTTGCTGACGGTGGCGCTGCTGGAAAACATGAGCCAGGACCCGGCCCTGCACCTGCATCTGTTCGCGCTCAATGCCGAGGATGGCAGCCGCATCCGCCAACGCCTGCAGAGCGCCACCCGCCTGCATGACGCGGCGGGG
>NZ_QAIJ01000163.1:0-9426 GCF_003060985.1 Stenotrophomonas sp. HMWF023 | reverse complement strand
GGGCGCAGCCCTGCTCGACCAACCCTCAAACCGTGATGGTCTGGGTCAGCGATTCCCAGGTCGGCGGCACCGGCCAGGACGCGGCCTGGTTGCCGTCCAGCACACGCCGCAGATCGCGTGGATCGATCTGCGGGGCCAGCACATGCACCAGCTCCAACGCGTAATCGCGCAGCACCCGGTCGCGCGGCAGCACCGCCCAGGCGATGCACTCGGTGATCGGCGCCGGTGCCGGCCACACCCGCAGATCCTCGTCGTTGGCGCTGATCGCCATCTCGGCCAGCAACCCCACCCCCAGACCCGTGCGCACATAGGTCTTGATCAGGTCGGCGTCCAGCGCGGTCAACGCCAGATCGGGTACCAGGCTCTGCGCGGCAAAGGCGCGCTGCAGGGAGGAGTTGGGTCGGGTCGAGGATTCGTAGCTGATCAGCGGCTGGCGGGCCAATGCTGCCAGGTCCGGTACGCGGCCGGCGCGGTCCAGCGGATGGCCCTTGGGCACCACCACCAGCCGCCGCCAGCGGAACAGCGGCACGGCGATGCCGTCGCTGGGTTCGCTGCCGGCGGTACTGATGATCGCGATATCGGCATCGCCCTGGTTCAGCCGGTCCAGCGCATCGGCCTCACCCGCCTGCTGCAGGTGCACGCTGACCTGCGGATAGGCCTGCTTGATGCGCGCCACGGCCGGCGGCAGTACGAAGCGCGCCTGGGTGTGGGTGGTGGTCAGGATCAGCTGGCCCTGGCTCTCGCGGCGCTGGTTGGCCGCATAGGTGCGGATGTTGTTGGCTTCGGACAGCACTGCGCGGGCGCGGCTGATCACTTCGGTGCCGGCCGGGGTGACCGACTCCAGGCTGCGTCCCTTGCGTACGAACAGCAGGAAGCCCAGTTCGTCCTCCAGCTGCTTGAGCTGCTTGGACAGGCCGGGCTGGGTGGCATGCACCCGCGAGGCGGCGAGCGTGATGTTCAGCTCGGCGTCGGCGATGGCAACCAGGTAGCGCAGCTGGGTCAGCGTCATGGCAGGCGGGCGATGTGGGGGCGGAGGTCCACTCTAGGGTCAATTGCCGTCACCAGCTTATAACCAAAGGTTGTTTAAGAAAGGTATCTGGTCATTTCCGGGCGTCATATGCCGGCGCTACGGTCAGCCGGCAGCCGCTGGCCTGATCAGCCAGCCCTCTTCCCTTCCGCCCGCCGAGCCCGGCGCGGCCTGTTCCTGGAGCGCTCCCATGGCCCTGTACGACTCCATCCTCGACACCATCGGCAACACCCCCATCGTCAAGCTGCAGCGCCTGGCGCCGCAGGGCGTGACCGTGTACGCCAAGGTTGAATCCTTCAACCCGGGCGGCTCGGTGAAGGATCGCCTGGCGCTGGCGATCATCCTCGATGCCGAACAGCGTGGCCTGCTCAAGCCGGGCGACACCATCGTCGAAGCCACCTCGGGCAACACCGGCGTCGCCCTGGCGATGGTGGCTGCCGCACGCGGCTACAAGTTCGTGGCGACGATGGTCGAGACCTTCTCGGTGGAACGCCGCAAGCTGATGCGCGCCTACGGTGCGAAGGTCATCCTGACCCCGGCCGCCGAGCGCGGCAGCGGCATGGTGCGCAGGGCGCGCGAACTGGCCGAGGAGCACGGCTGGTTCCTGGCCAGCCAGTTCGCCAACCCGGCCAACCCGGCCTACCACCGCAACACCACCGCCGCGGAGATCCTGCGTGATTTCGCCGGCAAGCGCCTGGACTACTTCGTCAGCGGCTGGGGCACCGGCGGCACCCTGACCGGCGTCGGCGAGGTGCTGAAGGTCGCCCGCCCCGACACCCGCATCATCGCCACCGAACCGGCAGGTGCCGCCTTGCTGAAGGGCGATGACTGGAAGCCGCACAAGATCCAGGGCTGGACCCCGGACTTCGTGCCCGATGTGCTCAACCGCAATGTGGTGGACGAACTGGTAACCGTGGAGGATGACCGCGCGATCGCTACCGCCCGCCGGCTGGCGGCAGAGGAAGGCATCTTCGTCGGCATCTCCGCCGGTGCCACCGTGGCCAGCGCATTGGACGTGGCAGATCGCGCTGAACCGGGCGCGGTGATCCTGGCGATGTTGCCGGACACCGGTGAACGCTACTTCTCCACGCCGCTGTTCGCCGACGTCAATGAAGGTTCCGACGACGACTGGCTGGCCGGTCTGCCCTGATCGCCGCGTTGTCGATGACAGCAGGATGACGCCCACCCTCGCGGTGGGCGTTTCCATTTGGGCAATCCTGACTGGGCATTGCCGTTGCAAGCGGACCGTTTTCCCCGCAAATCAGAAGCAATCCATTTCAACAACTTTCGTTTCGCCTGCGTGCGGCGCTCGCTTCAGCCTGCGTGAAGGCGCTGCCGGCCATCGTGCATGAACAGCGCGGATCGCAGTGCGTGAGACGGTCATGACGCAGCATCGATGCCCTGTCCCGCAAGATGCGGGTGCAGCCAGCGTGGGCACGGCGCGCAACAACTACAGGCAGGAGACGGACGCATGAAGATCGAAGTGTGGCAGGGCGACATCACGGCCCTGGCGGTGGATGCGATCGTCAACGCGGCCAATGAATCACTGCTCGGTGGCGGCGGTGTCGACGGCGCGATCCATCGTGCAGCCGGCCCCGGCCTGCTGGCCGAGTGCGAGGGTCTGCCGGAGCTGCGCCCCGGCGTGCGCTGCCCGACCGGTGAGGTGCGCGCAACCGATGCCCATGCACTTCCGGCACGGCACGTACTGCACACCGTCGGCCCGGTCTGGCACGACGGCCAGCGCGACGAGCCGGCACTGCTGGCGAACTGCTACTGGAAGTCGCTGCAGCTGGCCGAATCGCTGAACCTGCAGTCGATCGCGTTCCCGGCCATCAGCTGCGGGGTGTATGGCTATCCGCTGTACCAGGCGGCGCAGATCGCGGTCACCGAAACACTGGCCTGGCAGCGCAGCCACGCCCAGCCGATGCGGATCGTGCTGGTGGCGTTCAACACGGCGACCGCCAAGGCCTACCAGCAGGCGCTGTCGGCCGCAGGCCAGGTCGCCGACAGCGGACGCGGGTCGCTGCTGCCACCACTGGGCGATACCGGATTCGCGCCGGCGCATTGAAACAATGCGGGGCTTGGAAGAAAAAAGGCCGGGCATTGCCCGGCCTTTTCGTTTACGTCCGTCGCGACAGCGTCAGTTCGTTACTTCGGCGGCAGCGTCGGCCGCCGCCGTAGCAGCAGCCGATGCGGCAGCCGAAGCGGCGCCGTCGACCTGCACGCGTACTTCCACCATGCCCGCTTCGTCGCTCAGGCTGGTTACGTCCACGGTGTAGTGGCCGGCCGGCAGCGATTCTTCCAGGCGTGCGTTGGTGCCATTGCCACCATCGTCGTCCACCAGCTCCACGTTCGAACCGACCACGCGCAGCACCGTATCCACCTGGCTGGAAATCGCATCCAGGCGTACATCGGCCGGACGCGGCAGGCTCAGCAGGAAGCGGCGGCGCCCTTCGCCATCGAGCATGGCGAACACGCTGCCGGAGTTCGGCAAGGTGGTGCCATCACGCATGACCATGTTGGCCGGCAGCTCGGTGCGCTTGGCAGTCAGCTTGAAGGCGCCGGTACCGTCTTCGCCCAGGCTGCGCACGCGCAGGGTGTACTTGCCCGGTTCCAGCGGCATGCCGATGCGCGAATTGGTGCCATCACCGCCGTCGTCGTTTTCCGACTGTGCGCCGTTGCCGTCCAGCTTCAGCACGGTATCGAACGCATCCGATTCCAGGCGGATCTCGTACATGCCCGCCTTGTCCACCTGCAGGGTGTAATCCTGCGACTTGGATACCAGCAGGTCGACGATCTCGCCTTCGGCCACCATCGGCTTGCCGTCATACGGCACCAGCTTCTCGGCGCGCAGGCGGTACGGGCCGAAGGCGGAGGGGCCGTCGGCATTGATGGCCACCTGGTAGCTGCCGGTGCCGTTGGCGCGGAATGCCAGCGAGACGTCGTCGCCGCGCTCGTAGCCCGAGCTGCTGCTGGCCACCAGCACGCCGTTGTTGAACACGGCGATCGAGCCGCGCAGCGCGCCGGTCAACTTGATGCCGACCAGTTGCTTGTCGTCCAGCTTCAGCTGGTACAGCTGATGGTGGCTGCCATCGTTGAAATTGACGCCGCTGCGCGAGGTGATTTCGCCGGATACCGGCTTGTCGAACTCCAGCGAGGGGGCCTTGCCCACGTCCGGGCTGCCACCCATCCGGTTGCAGCCGCCGACAGCCAGCACCGTGGCAACGGCCAGCGTGATTGCGGTAATACGCATGTTTTTTCTCCTTGGCCTTCCATGTATGCCCCACGCACTGGCCTGGCGTGCGGGAGGCGGCAACGATACCGGCAAAAGCAAACGCCGGCGTGATGCCGGCGCTGCGTTGTTCAGTTCATGCTGCGAAACGGATCAGCCGTTCCACTTGCCAAGCGCGGCCTGGCCGTTTTCCTTGGCGCGCTCGTAGACGGTCTTCTGCGCGGCGGCGTAGTTGCCCTTCATGTCCTTGCCCCACAGCTTCAGTGCCGCCTGCTGCATGGCACGGCCATAGGAGAAGCTCAGCGGCCACGGCAGGTGACCCATCTGGTTCATGGCATTGAGGTGTGCGGTGGACTGCTCATCGCCCTGGCCACCGGACAGGAACACCACGCCCGGCAGGATCGCCGGCACGGTGCTCTTGAGGCACATCACGGTCGACTCGGCCACTTCCTCGACGTCGGCCTGCTCGTCGCAGCCCTTGCCGGAGATGACCATCGAGGCCTTCAGGATGGTGCCTTCCAGCAGCACGTTCTGCTGGTACAGCGCGTCGAACAGCGAGCGCAGGGTGGCTTCGGTGACTTCGTAGCAGGTCTCGATGTCGTGCTCGCCGTCCATGATCACTTCCGGCTCGACCATCGGCACCAGGCCGCATTCCTGGCACAGCGCGGCATAGCGGGCCAGCGCATGCGCGTTGGACTCGATGCAGGTGCCCGACGGAATGCTCTCGCCGATGTTGATGACCGCACGCCACTTGGCGAAGCGTGCGCCCAGCTTGTAGTACTCCTGGAGGCGCTCACGCAGGCCGTCCAGGCCTTCGGTGACCAGCTCGCCCGGGCAACCGGCCAGCGGGTGCGCACCCTTGTCCACCTTGATGCCCGGGATCATGCCGTGGTCGGCCATGTACTTGGCGAACGGCACGCCGTCCTTGGTCGACTGACGGATGGTCTCGTCGTACAGGATCGCGCCGGAAATGTGCTCGTTGAGCTTCGGCGTGGTCAGCAGCAGTTCGCGGTAGGCGCGACGGTTCTCTTCGGTGTTCTCGATGCCGACGCTGGCAAAGCGCTTGGCGATGGTACCGGTGGATTCGTCGATCGCGATGATGCCCTTGCCCGGGGCAACCATGGCCTGGGCGGTTTCAGCCAGCTGTTCGATGCTCATGTACTTCCTGTGGCGGGTGCGGGAAAAACGTAAGTATAGCCCCGCTACCCGTTGCCCCGACGTGGAGGCTCGGATGGAACCGGTTCCACTGTCTGTGCGGGACAGGAAATGTCCTGCCGGATCGGGTCAGAGCCCCTCCGGGGATCTGACCCCGGGTCGGACCCGCGCAGCGGCTCCGACCCGACGCGACACGTCTTACAGGTCGCCGAGACCGCTGGCGCGGCCGTCGTCGCCCACTTCCAGCAGGCGCAGGGTATTGGTCGCGCCGTGGGTTTCCATGTGCTCACCGCTGGTGAACACCACGCGGTCGCCGGCCTGCAGCATGCCGCCTTCCACCAGCAGGCGGATGCTGCCGCGTGCGGCTTCGCGCGGGGTGAAGCCACGGCTGTCGAAGTTGATCGGGAACACGTCGCGCATCAGCGCCATCTGCCGGCGGGCGCCGTCGTGGCGGGTAACCGCGAATACCGGTGCCGAAGCACGGAAGCGCGACAGGTAGCGGGCGGTGCCACCGGATTCGGTCATCGCCACGATCGCGCGCACGCCCACGTGCTGGGACAGGAACATGGTGGCCATGGCAATGGCCTGGTCGGCACGTTCCAGGTTGCGCGGCGAGGCGCCGAAGTCGGTTTCGGTCTGGAACTGGCGCTCGGCGCCCAGGCAGATGCGCGCCATCGCTTCGACCGCCTTGACCGGATACGCACCGGCGGCGGTTTCGGCCGACAGCATCACCGCATCGGTACCGTCGATGACCGAGTTGGCCACGTCCAGCACTTCGGCGCGGGTCGGAATCGGGCTTTCGACCATCGACTGCAGCATCTGCGTGGCGGTGATCACCACCTTGTTCTGCGCCAGCGAGGCCTTGATGATCTTCTTCTGCAGGCCCGGCAGCTCGGCATCACCGATTTCCACGCCCAGGTCACCACGCGCCACCATCACCACGTCACTGGCGTCGACGATCTCTTCCAGGTTCTCGATGGCTTCGGTGCGCTCGATCTTGGACACCAGCGCGGCGTAGCAGCCGTGCGATTCGGCGATCTCGCGCGCATCGTTCATGTCCTGCGCATTGCGGCAGAACGACACGGCGATGAAGTCCACGCCGATCTTGGCGACGATGCCGATCAGCTCCTTGTCGCGCTCGGTCAGCGCGCCCAGCGACAGGCCACCGCCCTGCTTGTTCAGGCCCTTGCGATCGGACAACGGACCGTCATTGAGCACGGTGTTGATGATGCGCTCGCCCTGCACTTCCACCACCTGCAGCTGCATCAGCCCATCGTCGAGCAGCAACACGTCACCGGCGGTCACGTCCTGCGGCAGGCCGAGGTAGCTCACGCCCACCTGGGTCGCATCGCCGGGGCCGGCACTGGTGCTGGCGATCAGGTCGAAACGGTCGCCGGCCTTGAGATGCACCTTGCCTTCAGCGAAGCGCTCGATGCGGATCTTCGGGCCCGGCAGGTCCGCCAGGATGCCCACTTCCACGCCCACACGCTGCGCGGCGGCGCGCACATCGGCGGCACGCTTGGCCTGGCCGGACGGGTCACCGTGGCTGAAGTTGAGGCGCACCACGTTGACGCCGGCGCGGAACAGATCCTCCAGCACGCCCGGCGGATCGGTAGCCGGACCGAGGGTGGCAAGGATCTTGGTGCGACGCTGACGCTCGAACATGATGGATGGGCCTCTCCCGTTAAAGGACGGAAATTAGCACATCCTTCACGTCCCATGTATACGGTTACAGCCTTGTGCTGTCTGACTCTGCGGGACATCGCACGGACATGTTCCGGACATACGCCGGTCGATGGCAGCGGAAACGCCGCCGGGCAAGGCCCGGCGCGCGCCTCATCTACTTCAGGCCAGCAATGCCAGCAGCTGCGCCGGATCACGGGCCAACTGCCCCGCACCGGCCTCGGTCAGCTCCTGCTCGCCACCAAAGCCCCACAGCACGCCCACGCTGCGCAGGCCGTGATGACGGGCGCCTTCGATGTCCATGCGGCGGTCGCCGATCATCCAGCAGCGTTCCGGTGCCAGCTGCAGGCGATGCAGCGCTTCGCCCACCAGCTGCGGCTTGCTGCTGCGCGAACCATCCGGTGTTGAACCGATCACGTCCTCGAACAGCTCACCGAACGGCAGATGCTCGACGATGCGGCGGGCATGCGGTTCGTTCTTGGCGGTGACCACCGCAAGACGATGGCCGCGTTCGTGCAGCGCGCGCACCGCCGCTTCAATGTCCGGATAGATCGTGTGCTCGCGCCAGCCTTCCACGTCGAAGCGCTCA
Source organism: Stenotrophomonas sp. HMWF023 (assembly GCF_003060985.1). Taxonomy (NCBI): domain Bacteria; kingdom Pseudomonadati; phylum Pseudomonadota; class Gammaproteobacteria; order Lysobacterales; family Lysobacteraceae; genus Stenotrophomonas; species Stenotrophomonas sp. HMWF023. The sequence continues at coordinate 1,740 of NZ_QAIJ01000163.1, read as the reverse complement.
CGATAGAAGGCCACGGCCTGCTCCACCCGTTCAGCATCCCCGAACAGCGGCGCGAACGTGGTGCGCAGCGACGGGCCGATCCAGCCCAGCAGCGTTTCCTGCGACGGCACCGGGTGATCCATCTTCTGCAGCGCATAGGCGATGCAGGTGGTGATGCCCACTTCCGAATCGATCAGCGTGCCGTCCATGTCGAAGAAGAGCGTTGCACGCTCTTCTCCATCCACCCGCAGGTCGACGCTCATGCGCCGCGCGCGGCCAGGGCGGCGACGGCCGGCAGCGTCTTGCCTTCCAGGAATTCCAGGAATGCGCCGCCACCGGTGGAGATGTAGCTGACCTGCTGGGCGATATCGAACTTGTCGACCGCGGCCAGGGTATCGCCACCACCGGCGATGGAGAACGCCGGCGAACTCGCGATGGCGCGGGCCAGCGCTTCGGTGCCCTTGCTGAAGGCTTCGAACTCGAACACGCCGACCGGACCGTTCCAGACCACGGTGCCGGCCTTCTGGATCAGCTGCGCATACTGCGCGGCGGTCTGCGGGCCGATGTCCAGGATCAGATCATCCTCGGCCACCGCATCGACGGCCTTCACTTCGGCTACCGCGTCGGGCAGGAACTGCTTGGCGGTGACCACGTCCACCGGCAGCGGGATGTCCGCACCGCGCGCCTTGGCGTCGGCCACGATCTTCTTCGCGGTATCCAGCAGGTCCGGCTCGTACAGCGACTTGCCGACCTTGTAGCCGGCCGCCGCGATGAAGGTGTTGGCGATGCCGCCACCGACGATCAGCTGGTCGACCTTGCCGACCAGGTTGGCCAGCAGTTCCAGCTTGGTGCTGACCTTGCTGCCGGCGACGATGGCCAGCAGCGGCTTGGCCGGTGCATCCAGTGCCAGTGCCAGCGCATCCAGCTCGGCCATCAGCAGCGGGCCACCGGCAGCGACCGGGGCAAAACGGATCACGCCATGGGTGGATGCCTGCGCACGGTGTGCGGTACCGAACGCGTCCATCACAAACACATCGCAGAGGGCGGCGTACTTCTTCGACAGGGCTTCATCGTCCTTGCCCTCGCCAACGTTCATGCGGCAGTTTTCCAGCAACACCAGCTCCCCCGGCTGCACGTCGACGCCGTCGACCCAGTCACGCACCAGCGGCACTTCGCGGCCCAGCAGCACCGACAGGCGCTCGGCAACCGGCGCCAGCGAATCGGCTTCGCTCCACACGCCTTCCTTCGGGCGGCCCAGGTGCGAGGTGACCATCACCGCCGCGCCCTGCTCCAGCGCGCGCTTGAGCGTCGGCAGGGAAGCGGTGATGCGCTGTTCGGAGGTGATGCGGCCATTCTCGATCGGCACGTTCAGATCCTGGCGGATCAGCACGCGCTTGCCGGAGAGGTCGAGGTCGGTCATGCGGACGATGGACATGGGCAACTCTTTGGCTCTGGAGATGGGATGCCGGTTTGCGGCAGACGGTCATTGTATCGGGTGGCGATGCCTGCGGCAGGCAGAGGCAACAGCAGGTGCAACAGCAACGGCAACGGCCGAAGCGCTGGCGCTTCGTGGTGCTGTGGGTGGGCCGGGGCGGTGTGGGCCCGCGGGGGACGCCGTGAATCCATCCCTGGAGGCTCGGGCGCGCCATCCATGGCGCTTACGCCCCCGCGAGCCCACACCACCCCGGCCTCGACAGGTTCATGGGGCGGAGCGGATGGCAAAGGCGAAAGCAAAGGCGGTTTCTGGTGTCGGATGAAGGA
>NZ_QAIJ01000162.1:10836-12346 GCF_003060985.1 Stenotrophomonas sp. HMWF023 | reverse complement strand
CACTCAGGCTGAGCGCGCCGAACACGGCGGCGATGGCGAATCGGAGCATGGAGCAGTCCGCAGCAGAAAGAAGACTTCGGATTCTGACACAGCCATCCTGAGCGGTCCGCGATGCCGCGCACAGGCCCGGCAGGGTTCAGCCGTGGGCTCAGCCGCGTGGATGGTGGCGGGCGTGCAGTTTCTGCAGGTGCTCGCGCGCGACCAGCGTGTAGATCTGGGTGGTGGACAGCGAGCTGTGGCCCAGCAGCATCTGCAGCGCGCGCAGGTCGGCGCCACGGTTCAACAGGTGGGTGGCGAAACTGTGCCGCAGGCCATGCGGGCTGATCCGCGCCGGATCGATACCGGCCACCGCCGCGTAGCGCTTGACCAGATGCCAGAACGCCTGGCGGCTCAAGCCATGCAACGCCGGCTCGATGAACAAGGGCGTCTGCCCGTCGGCCAGCACCTGCACCTTGCCCTTGCCCACCAGTTGCGGGCGCGACTGCTGCAGGTAGCGTTCCAGCCAGTACTGCGACTCCTCGCCCAGCGGCACCAGGCGCTCCTTGCTGCCCTTGCCGGTCACCCGCAGCACGCCCTGGCGCAGGTTCACCGCCGTGGCGGGCAGCAGCACCAGCTCGCTCACCCGCAGCCCGGCGGCATACATCAGCTCCAGCATGGCGCGGTCGCGCAGGCCGAGCGGACTGTCGATATCCGGCGCCGACAGCAGCGCATCGATCTGGCTCTCGGCCAGCGCCTTGGGCAGCAGCCGTGGCAGCTTGGGTGGGTCGAGCAGTGCGCTGGGGTCCTCACTGCGTTCGCCACGCCGCACGGCGTCGGCAAAGAACGCGCGCAGCGCCGACAGCAGGCGCGCGTTGCTGCGCGGCGACCAGTTGTGGCGGGTGCGCCAGGCCAGGTAATCGAACAGGCCGGCGCGTTCAACACCGGCCAGACCACCGTCGCGTCCATCACACCAGCGCGCCAGGCCTTCGAGGTCGCGGCGGTAGCTGTCCAGCGTGGCGCGGGCCAGACCGTGCTCGGCCCAGATCGCGTCGAGGAAACGCTGGATGCGCTGGCTGTCCTCGCCGCGCAGCTCGGGCAGTTGCTGAACCAGCTGACGACGCTCGGCGGGAGTGGAAGTGACGGCCATGCACGCAGGATACGAGGCCGACTGCGGGCACGGCCAGCATTGCGTATGCTCGGCACATGTCGAGCCCCGCCACTGATGCGGCCCACGTCGCCGCTGATACGCCCCGCCCGCGAGCGCTGCTGCTGTGGCGCGTGCTGGCGATGATCTATGACGCGTTGCCGGTGCTGGCCTTGTGGATGCTGGCCGGCACCGTGTTCACCCTCGCCTATACGATCAGCGGCCATGCGCAGCGCGACAACATCGCGCCTTTCAGTGCATGGCAATGGCTGCTGTGGGCGGTGTGCTGGGGGCTGACCGGGTGGTATGCCACCGCGAGCTGGCGGCGCGGCGGGCAGACGCTGGGCATGCGCCCGTGGCGGTTGAAGCTGGAATCACGCGATGGCA
>NZ_QAIJ01000162.1:0-10826 GCF_003060985.1 Stenotrophomonas sp. HMWF023 | reverse complement strand
GATCGCCAGCGGCTGACCTGGCACGACCGCGCGAGCGCCACGCGGGTGCTGCGGATACCGAAGCGCTGACCTGCCCCCTGGTAGCGCCGGGCCATGCCCGGCGGACGTGGGATATCGCACACCTTCGCCGGGCATGACCCGGCGCTGCCGGAATCAGCCCGATTTGCGTCGGAACAACAATCCGGACACCGCCAGCATCACGATCGGCGGCAGCGCGTAGGCAATGCGGTAATCGAACTTCAGCGCGCCGGCCATGCGGCCGAAGAACAGCTGCAGCAGCCAGAACGCCAGCGCGAACAGGATGCCCAGGAACAGGCGCTTGCCCATGCCGCCACTGCGCAGCGAACCGAACGCGAACGGCACCGCCGCCAGGCACAGCGCCAGCACATTCAACGGATAGAACCAGCGGCTCCAGTACACATCCTCGTAGTCGCGTGCATCCAGGCCGTTGCGCTCGCGGTAGGCGATGCTGGTGCTCAGCTCGGAAACGCTGAGGTTGCGCGGCTTGGCGATGCCGGTGGCCAGGGCTCCGGCGTCCAGCTTGGAATTCCACGGCTCACGGGCTGCTTCCTGGCGCGTTGCCGAGCGCTCGCCGAAGGTGTCACGGCGCACGCCGGTCAGCACCCAGCCGTCCTTGTCATGCTCGGCGGTGGCGGCATGGGTCAACGTGCCGACCCGCCCGTCCTCGTTGATCCTGTAGAGGCGCACGTCACGCAGAATAAGCCGCGTGCCCTTGTCGCCAACCAGCTGTTCTTCGCCACTCTGTGCGTTGAGGAACGTGTCACCTTCACGCGCCCACAAGCCGGAGTAACGCGCCACCGCCATGTCGGTGCCCCACTTGGCACTCATCTTCAGCGAATCGGCGCGGTTCTGGCCCCAGGGCCCCAGGGTCTCGGCACTGATCACCATCAGCCCGGTCAGCAGCGACAGGGCGATCGCCACCGACACGCTCAGGCGCTTGCGCGACAGGCCCAGCGCGCGCAGCGCGGTCAGCTCCGAGGTCGCGGCCAGCTGGCCCAGGCCCATCAGCGCACCGATCACCGCCGCGGTCGGGAACATCGTGTAGGCCCGGCGCGGCACGGTGTACAGCACCCAGGCTGCTGCATGGCCCAGCGAATAGCCGTTCTTGCCGATGTCCTTGAACTCGCCGGAGAAGGCCATCAGCACGTCCAGGCCGACCAGCACCGCCCAGGTCAGCAGCACGGTACCCAGCACCGCGCGGCCCAGGTACAGATCGAAACGCATCGGTCGCAGCATCATGCGCGGGCTCCCTTCGGGCGGGCCATGCGGCCGTCACGCGCGTACATCCAGATCGCCAGTGCCAGTAGCGGCAGGGTCAGCCACCACAGGCCAAGCGCCGGCGGAATCTGGCCATTGGCAATCCAGCCACTGCCGATGAACATCATGTTGGTGCCGACCATGTAGGCCAGCAGGGCCAGCATCATCCGGCCGTAGCGCTGCTGGCGCGGCGAACTGCGGCCCAGCGGCACGGTCAGCAGGGCGAAGGCCAGCGCGATCAGCGGCGGGGCCAGGCGGCGGTGCAGCTGTGCCTGCGCCTCGGGGCGCTTGTCGCCGAACAGCGCGGTGGTCGGCATCAGTTCGGGGTCATCACTCTTGCGGGCTTCACTTCCGTCGGGCAGCGCCACGTCGTTGCGGGCGAAGGTCGCCAGGCGGTAATCCAGGCCGCCGGCCACCGGCCCTTCCAGCTGGTGGCCATCATCCAGTTCGAGGAAGCGCTGGCGGGCGCCTTCGAAGTACATGCGACCGCTGGCGGCGGACACCACTTCAAGGCGATCCTCCTTCTGCCGCTGCAGGAACACCCGGCCCAGCTGGCTGCCATCGGGGGAGATCGAGGCGACATACACCACGCCACCATTGGGCAGCGGGGTGAACCGGCCCGGCTCCAGGCCGGCCATCAGCACGCTGCGGTTGGCGTCCTGGATCATCTGTTCGGCGGTGCGCTGGGCCCAAGGCCCCAGCCACAACGAACAGGCGCCGACCACCGCGATCACCGGCAGCACCAGCAGCAGCAGGGGCTTGAGCAGGCGTTTGGGGCCGACACCGATGGCGGTGATGACCGCCATTTCCGAATCGCGGTAGAGGCGGGCGATGGCCAGCAGCAGGCCCAGCATCAGTGCCAGCGGCAGGATCAGCGGCATGTAGACGATGAACTGCAGGCCCAGCTGCGAGAACAGCAGCTTGGCCGGCAGCCGCCCGTCGGCGATGTTGCCGAGGATGTCCACCAGCACGCCGCCCACGCTGACCACCAGCAGGACGATCAGGGTAGCCAGGAAACTCTGGACGAAATCGCCCAATAGATAGCGGTCGAGCTTCAACATGGGGCGGTGGTTTAAACTCTCAGGTTCGTTCGCGGTGCCGCCCAGTCTAGCGTCTGGGCGTAAACGGTCCGCGATTGTACGGACTTGCCAATGGAATCTGCTCAATGGCTCTCGAATTCACCCTGAACCACCTCGCTGCGGCTTCGGCCGCCGTTGACTGCCTCGTCGTCGGCGCCTATGCCGACCATACCCTGACTGCGTCCGCGCAGGCACTGGATGCTGCAAGTGGTGGCCGCCTGGCCGCCCTGGCCCAGCGCGGCGACCTGTCCGGCAAGACCGGCGCCACCACCCTGCTGCACGATCTGCCGGGCGTGACCGCCCCGCGCGTGCTGGTGGTCGGCCTCGGCGATGCCGCCCGCTTCGGCGTGCCGCAGTACCTGAAGGCGGTCGGCGATGCCGTACGCGCGCTGAAGGCCGGCGCTGCCCGCAGCGCACTGTTCACCCTGTCCGAGGTGGCGGTGAAGGACCGCGACGCGGCCTGGGCGATCCGCCAGGCAGTGATCGCCGCCGACCACGCGGCCTACCGCTACACCGCCACCCTGGGCAAGAAGAAGGCCGACGATGCCGGCCTGGCCCAGCTGGCCATCGCCGGTGAGGATGCGCAGGCCCTGGCCCAGGGCCAGGCCATCGCCGCCGGTGTCGAGTTCGCCCGCGAGCTGGGCAACCTGCCGCCGAACTACTGCACCCCGGCCTACCTGGCTGAAGTGGGTGTGAAATTCGCCGGCGAGCATGACGGTGCCGAAGCCGAGATCCTCGACGAGACCCAGATGGAAGCGCTGGGCATGGGCTCGCTGCTGGCCGTGGCCCGTGGCTCGGCCAACCGCCCGCACCTGGTGGTGCTGAAGTGGAGCAATGGCGGCGACGCCAAGCCCTACGTGCTGGTCGGCAAGGGCATCACCTTCGATACCGGTGGCGTCAACCTGAAGACCCAGGGCGGCATCGAAGAGATGAAGTACGACATGTGCGGTGGCGCCAACGTCATCGGCACCTTCGTCGCTGCGGTCAAGGCCAAGCTGCCGTTGAACCTTGTCGTGGTGGTGCCGGCGGTGGAAAACGCCATCGACGGCAATGCCTACCGTCCGTCCGACGTCATCACCTCGATGTCGGGCAAGACCATCGAAGTTGGCAACACCGACGCCGAAGGCCGCCTGATCCTGTGCGACGCACTGACCTACGCGCAGCGCTTCGAGCCGCAGGCACTGGTCGACGTGGCCACCCTGACCGGCGCCTGCCTGGTCGCCCTCGGCCACCAGACCGCGGGCCTGATGAGCAAGCACGACGACCTGGCCAACGAGCTGCTGGCCGCCGGCGAGCAGGTCTTCGACCGCGCCTGGCGCCTGCCGCTGTGGGACGAGTACCAGCCGATGCTGGATTCCAGCTTCGCCGACGTCTACAACATCGGCGGCCGCTGGGCCGGTGCCATCACCGCGGGCTGCTTCCTGTCGCGCTTCGCCGAAGGCCAGCGCTGGGCCCATCTGGACATCGCCGGCGTGGCCAGCGATGAAGGCAAGCGTGGCATGGCCACCGGCCGTCCGGTCGGCCTGCTGAGCCAGTGGTTGCTGGACCAGGTCGCCCGCGCCTGACGCTGTACCTGACCCTGGCCGGCAACCGCCGGCCGGGGCCTCGCCGGTCCAGCCGTCAGCCGGCATGGATCGGCACCTGCCTCACCTGGATGCCGCCATGCCCCGCGCCGACTTCTACCTGATCGCCAAGCCCCGATTCCTCACCGAGCCGTTGCGCCTGGTCTGCGAACTGGCGCGCAAGGCCAACGACGCCGGGTTGTTCACCCTGGTGCTGGCCCGCGACCAGGCCCAGGCCGAAGAACTCGACGAACTTCTCTGGTCGTTCGACGACGATGCCTACATTCCGCACCAGATCGTGGGTGAGGATGTGGACGAGGAAGAGGCGCTGGTACTGATCGCCCCGCCCGGTGGCGAGGCCCCCGTGCGGCCGCTGGTGATCAACCTGCGCGACGAACCCTGGCTGGGCCAGTGCGAGCGCGTGCTGGAAGTGGTGCCGGCCGATCCGGAAGCGCGCGAACCGCTGCGCGAGCGCTGGCGCCAGTACAAGACCGCCGGATACGACCTGAACAAGCACGACATGTAAGCCCTGCGAGGACCCCTTGATGCGCCTGCTGATCGCCCTGATTCTTCCTTGGCTGTCCTTTTTCACCATCGGCCGGCCGTTTGCCGGCATCGTCTGCCTGATCCTGCAGATCACCCTGATCGGCTGGCTGCCCGCCGCGATCTGGGCTGCCTATTCGGTCAGCCAGTACCACACCGACCAGAAGATCCGGCGCACCCTCGGGTCGCGCTGATCTCCCTTCCCGCCTTGATGACTGGTTCCCCCGCATGACCCAACTCGCCTCCAGCTACGACCCGAAGTCCTTCGAGACCGACCTCTACGAGGCCTGGGAGAAGGCCGGCCATTTCAAGCCGTCCGGCAAGGGCGAGCCGTACACCATCCTGCTGCCGCCGCCGAACGTGACCGGCACCCTGCACATGGGCCATGCCTTCCAGCAGACCCTGATGGATGCGCTGGTGCGCTACCACCGCATGCGCGGCTACGACACGCTGTGGCAGGTCGGTACCGACCACGCCGGAATCGCCACCGAAATGGTGGTCAGCCGCAACCTGGCGCTGGAAGGCAACGGCGAGACCCGCGATTCGCTGGGCCGCGAGGGCTTCATCGGCAAGGTGTGGGAGTGGAAGCAGCAGTCCGGCGACATCATCGAACGGCAGATGCGCCGGCTCGGAACCTCGGCCGACTGGTCGCGCAGCACCTTCACCATGGACCCGCAGCCGTCCGAAGCGGTGATCGAGGCCTTCGTGCGCTGGCACGAACAGGGCCTGATCTATCGTGGCCAGCGCCTGGTCAACTGGGACCCGGTGCTGAAGACCGCGATCTCGGACCTGGAAGTGGAGAGCGCCGAGGAAGACGGTTTCCTGTGGTCGATCGCCTACCAGCTGGATGAAGGCCTGAGCTACGAGCACGTCGAGCGCGATGCCGACGGCGTCGAAACCCTGCGCGAAACCCGCGATTACCTGGTGGTCGCCACCACCCGCCCGGAAACCCTGCTGGGTGACACCGCGGTGATGGTGCACCCCGAAGACGAACGCTACCTGCACCTGATCGGCAAGAGCGTGGTGCTGCCGCTGACCGGCCGCCGCGTGCCGGTGATCGCCGACGACTACGTCGACCGTGCGTTCGGCACCGGCGTGGTCAAGGTCACCCCGGCGCATGACTTCAACGACTACCAGGTGGGGGTGCGCCACGGCCTGCCGATGATCAACCTGTTCACCCCGGTGGCCGCGATCAACGACAACGCGCCGGAACGTTTCCAGGGGCTGGACCGTTACGACGCGCGCAAGGCCGTGCTGGGTGAACTGGAAGACCTGGGCATCCTGGTCGAGACCAAGGCGCACAAGCTGCAGGTGCCGCGCGGCGACCGTACCGGCCAGGTGATCGAGCCGTACCTGACCGACCAGTGGTTCGTGAAAATGGACGAACTGGCGCGTCGTGGCCTGGAGCTGGTCGAGGACGGGTCAATCGCCTTCGTGCCGCCGAACTGGATCAACACCTACCGCCACTGGATGACCAACATCCAGGATTGGTGCATCAGCCGCCAGCTGTGGTGGGGCCACCGCATTCCGGCGTGGTTCGATGCCGCCACCGGCAACTGCTACGTCGGCCGCAGCGAAGAGGAAGTGCGGGCGAAGAACAATCTCGGCAGCGACGTCGTGCTGAGCCAGGAAAGCGACGTGCTGGAGACCTGGTTCTCCTCGCAGCTGTGGCCGTTCTCCACCCTGGGCTGGCCGAACGAGCAGGCGATGGCCGAGCGCGGTTTCGACCGCTACCTGCCGTCGTCCGTGCTGATCACCGGCTTCGACATCATCTTCTTCTGGGTGGCGCGCATGATCATGGCCACCGACAACCTGACCGGCAAAGTGCCGTTCAAGGACGTCTACTTCACCGGCCTGATCCGCGATGGCCAAGGCCAGAAGATGTCCAAGAGCAAGGGCAACGTGCTCGACCCACTGGACATCATCGACGGCATCACCATTGATGATCTGGTGGCCAAGCGCACCGGCGGGCTGATGCAGCCGCGCATGGTGGAGAAGATCGAGAAGGCCACGCGCAAGGAATTCCCGGACGGCATCGCCGCCCATGGTGCCGATGCGCTGCGTTTCACCATCGCCGCACTTGCCACCCATGGCCGCGACATCAAGTTCGACATGAACCGCGCCGAGGGCTACAAGAATTTCTGCAACAAGCTGTGGAACGCCAGCCGCTTCACCCTGATGAACACCGAAGGTGCGGCGTTCACCGGCGTGCCGACGCCGCGTACCGATGCCGAGCGCTGGATCCTCTCGCGCCTGGCCGCTACCACCGCCGAAGCGCAGGGTCATTTCGCCGCGTATCGCTTCGACCTGCTGGCGCAGTGCCTGTACGAGTTCGCCTGGAACGAGTTCTGCGATTGGTTCCTGGAGCTGAGCAAGCCAGCGTTGAACGGTGCCGATGCCGCCGACGCTGACAGCACCCGCCACACCCTGCTGTACGTGCTGGAAGCGCTGCTGCGCCTGCTGCACCCGCTGACCCCGTTCATCACCGAGCAGCTGTGGCAGCAGCTGGCGCCGCGTCTGGGCCTGGCCGAAACCACGCTGTCGCTGCGTCCGTACCCGACCGCCGCCGAGTTCGAGGGCGATCATGCACAGGCCGAGGCCGACGTTGAATGGTTGAAGGCGGTGATCAGTGCGGTGCGCCGCGTGCGCAGCGAACTGAACGTCGCCCCGTCCAAGCTGGTGCCGCTGCGCCTGCTGGCCGGCCAGGAACAGGACCGCGTGCGCATCGAGCGCTTCAGTGCCTCGCTGTCGTTCCTGCTGAAGCTGGACAGCATCCAGTGGCTGGCCGACGCGCAGAGTGCGCCGCCGGCAGCCGCCGCGATCGTCGGTGAGCTGAAGCTGCTGGTGCCGCTGGAAGGCCTGGTTGATCTCGATGCCGAGCGCGCGCGCCTGGACAAGGAGATCAAGCGCGTGGAAGGCGAGCAGGAGAAGAGCGAGACCAAGCTGGCCAAGTTCTCCGACAAGGTGCCGCCGGCGGTGATCGAGCAGGAGCGCGTGCGCCTGGTCGACTGGAACAACCAGCTGGCCGGCCTGCGCGAGCAGCGCGCGAAGCTGTAACGCCTCCGTGGTGGGTGCGGACCTTGGTCCGCACCGCTGTGACGTGCCAACCAAGGTTGGCACCTACCAGAACGCCAACCTTGGTTGGCACATTTTCAAGGCTGACGCCGGGCAATGCCCGGCGTTTCATTTTTCCCCGCATGGCATCATCACCCGATGCCACTTTCCATCTTCCTGCTGGTCCTCGCTGCCGCGGCACTGCATGCCAGCTGGAACGCGATCGTCAAACGCGGACCGGACAAATTCCTCGGCACGGTACTGGTCACTGGCAGCGCCGCGCTGCTGTCTGCGCTCGTGCTGCCGTGGCTGCCCTTCCCCGCCGCGGAAAGCTGGCCGTGGCTGGGCGCGTCGGTGCTGCTGCAGGTGACGTATTACGCGTTGGTCGCACGCTGCTACCAGCAGGTCGACATGAGCCTGGCGTATCCGATGATGCGCGGCTGCGCGCCGATCCTGGTTGCGCTGGCCGGCGCCGTGCTCGGCGAACGCCTACCGCCGTCGGCCTGGCTCGGCGTCATCCTGGTGAGTGGCGGCATCCTGTGCATGGCCCGCGGCGCACGCAGCGGCCAGCTGCGGCTGCCGTTGCTGACCGCCGCGATGATCGCCACCTACACGCTGGTCGATGCGCAGGGCGCACGGCTGTCCGGCAATGCGCTGAGCTATACGTTGTGGCTGTTCCTGCTGTCGGGCATTCCGTTGCCGCTGTGGGCACTGCATCGGCAGCGCGGCAAGCTGCTGGCGTATGCGCGCCAGCACTGGCCGCTGGGTGTGGCCGGCGGCATCGGCACCACCGCATCGTATGCGATGGCGCTGTGGGCGATGACCCAGGTGCCCGTGGCCATGGTGTCGGCGCTGCGCGAATCGTCGATCCTGTTCGCGCTGCTGATCTCGGTGTTCCTGCTGCGCGAGCGGGTACCGCGTGCACGCTGGACGGCGGCGACGTTGATCGTGGCCGGCGTGTTGGCGCTGCGGCTGGCGTAAACAACGCATCGGTAGCGCCGGGCCATGCCCGGCGAGCGCAGCGGCCACGCGACGCCGATTACAGCGGCGGCATCGTCTCCAGCTCGCCGTCCACCAGTTCGATCGCCATCACCAGCGCATCTTCGCGCCCCTGCGCAGCAGGGTAGTAGCGGGGGCGCCGGCCGATCTCGTTGAAGCCTTCGCTGTGATACAGCGCCAGGGCTGGCGTATTGGACGGACGCACTTCCAGGAACACCCGCTGCGCACCCCGATCACCGGCCAGGCGGACCAGCGCACGCAGCAGCTCACGGCCGAGGCCACGCGACTGCACCAGCGGATCGATGCAGATGTTCAGCACATGTGCTTCATCGGCAGCGAGGCTGAGCACGCCATAGCCGATCAACAGGCCATCGCGCTCCATGGCCAGGCCAGGGTAACCGGCGCGCAGGCAATCCAGGAAAATGCCGCGGGTCCAGGGATAGGGGTAGCCACGCACTTCGATGGCCATCACCGCGTTGAGATCGCTCTCGCGCAGCGCACGCATCGCCACCGGCCCGGGCTGGCTGACCGCACTCACGCGATTCCGCCCTTGCGCAGCGCGCGCAGCTGCGGCCACAACGCGCGCTTGGCTGCAGGGTCACGACGCAGTTGTTCCAGCGGCCAGCTTTCCATCAGCGTCTGTGTGGCCGGATCGTTGGGATTGCAGCCCGAGGCGCGCAACAGCGCGATCTGCAGGCGATCTGGCAGGCGCACCAGCGGCTGGCGCGCGTTGCCGGTGGGTAGCGGACGTGCCGCCGCCGGTACGGTATCCGGCGCCGCCACCGGCACGGCAGTGCGTGGTGGCGAGCGCTCGGGCCGCTGTTCCGGCGCAGGATCGCGCTGGTTGCGCGTGTGCTGCATCGAAGGCGGAGCCGTGCGCGGCGGCTCGACCGCCGCAGGCATCGATGCCTCGGCTTCGGCCACGCTCAGCTGCAATGCCGCGTCCATCTCGGCGGCCAGCTGGCCGTCGTGATAGACGGTGTAGCCCATGGCCTGCAGCCAGGCCTGCTGGGCCGGGGACCACAACACGGGCAGGTCCTGGCTCACGCCGCCTCAGGCTTCTTGCGCAGGCGCTGCACGCCCCACATCACCGGGCCTGACAGGGCGTAGAGGATGCCGACGACGAGCAACACGCGTGGCAGGTCGATCACCGCGATGGCGATGCCGATCGGCACCAGCGCCAGCACCAGGAACGGGACGCGGTCCGAACGTGCGCCCTCCTTGGCGGCGCCACCCTTGAAGCTCCAGAAGCGGATGCGGCTGACCATCAGCAATGCGGCGACAAGGGTCACCGCCAGCGCCACGAAGCGCAGCTCGTTGCCGTTCCAGCCCAAGGTGCCATCGGCGAAGGCCCAGACGAAGGACATCATCAGACCGGCAGCAGCCGGGCTGGCCAGTCCGACGAACCAGCGCTTGTCGACCACGGCCACCTGGGTGTTGAAGCGGGCCAGGCGCAGCGCCGCGCAGGCGGCGTACAGGAACGCCACTGCCCAGCCCAGGCGACCGACCAGCTCACCGTCGTATTTCAGTTCCGACAGGGACCAGTGGTACATCACCAGCGCCGGCGCCATGCCGAAGCTGACCAGATCGGCCAGCGAGTCGTACTGCACGCCGAACTCGCTGCTGGTGCCGGTCAGGCGCGCGACGCGGCCATCAAGGCCATCCATCACCGCCGCCACGAACACGGCGATGCTGGCATTGACGAAATCCCCGTTGGCCGCGGCGATGATGGCGTAGAAGCCAGAGAACAGCCCAGCCGTGGTGAACAGGTTGGGCAGCAGGTAAATCGTGCGCGAGCGCGGCGGCGGTGTGATCGGGTCCATGGAATCCAGTTTAATCGACTTGCCAGCGGTCGGCGCCAATGCTGCAATCGGCGTTCTACGCCCATTCTGCGGAGTTTGCCATGCGTGCCCTGTCCTGCCTGGGATGCCTGCTGCTGTTGGCCAGTACCACTGCGCTGGCCGGCCCTGTCTACAAGTGGAAGGACGCCAAGGGCGTGACCCAGTATTCGGAAACGCCGCCGACGGGGGCCAAATACGAGACCCGAGCCCAGGCCAGGACACCGGCGACGGACGCGGCCCCGGAGCCTGCCGCCGCGCCGGTGCCGGAACAATGCAGCACCGCCCGCGCCAACGTGGCGCTGCTGGAGGGCAGCGGCCCGGTGATGCAGGACACCGATGGCGACGGCAAGGCCGATACCGCGCTTACCCCGGAACAGCGCAGCGCGCAGAAGGGCCTGGCCGAGGCGGCGATCAAGGCGTACTGCCCACCGGCGGGTTAAGGGGGTATCGGCCGGGCGGCGCCCGGCACC
>NZ_QAIJ01000020.1:0-2594 GCF_003060985.1 Stenotrophomonas sp. HMWF023 | reverse complement strand
TTGCAAAGAGACGCGCCTGAGCGCCTGCCTCTCGTTTGGTCTTGTGACGTAGCGTGCACTTGGATCTATCGACATGTCATGTCGGCCAAGGCAACTTGAGGTTATATGGTCAAGCCTCTCGGATCATTAGTATCAGTTAGCTCAATACATTGCTGTACTTACACACCTGACCTATCAACCACGTAGTCTACATGGTTCCTTCAGGGGGCTTGTGCCCCGGGAGATCTCATCTTGAGGCGCGCTTCCCGCTTAGATGCTTTCAGCGGTTATCGCTTCCGAACATAGCTACCCGGCAATGCCACTGGCGTGACAACCGGAACACCAGAGGTTCGTCCACTCCGGTCCTCTCGTACTAGGAGCAGCCCCTCTCAAATCTCCAACGCCCATGGCAGATAGGGACCGAACTGTCTCACGACGTTCTGAACCCAGCTCGCGTACCACTTTAAATGGCGAACAGCCATACCCTTGGGACCGACTACAGCCCCAGGATGTGATGAGCCGACATCGAGGTGCCAAACACCGCCGTCGATATGAACTCTTGGGCGGTATCAGCCTGTTATCCCCGGAGTACCTTTTATCCGTTGAGCGATGGCCCTTCCATACAGAACCACCGGATCACTAAGTCCTAGTTTCCTACCTGCTTGATCCGTCGATCTTGCAGTCAAGCACGCTTATGCCTTTGCACACAGTGCGCGATGTCCGACCGCGCTGAGCGTACCTTCGAGCTCCTCCGTTACTCTTTAGGAGGAGACCGCCCCAGTCAAACTACCCACCATACACGGTCCCCGATCCAGATAATGGACCCAGGTTAGAACGTCAAGCACGACAGGGTGGTATTTCAAGGATGGCTCCACTGCAGCTAGCGCCACAGTTTCATAGCCTCCCACCTATCCTACACAGACGAACTCAACGTTCAGTGTAAAGCTATAGTAAAGGTTCACGGGGTCTTTCCGTCTTGCCACGGGAACGCTGCATCTTCACAGCGATTTCAATTTCACTGAGTCTCGGGTGGAGACAGCGCCGCTGTCGTTACGCCATTCGTGCAGGTCGGAACTTACCCGACAAGGAATTTCGCTACCTTAGGACCGTTATAGTTACGGCCGCCGTTTACTGGGGCTTCGATCAAGAGCTTCGCCTTGCGGCTGACCCCATCAATTAACCTTCCAGCACCGGGCAGGCGTCACACCCTATACGTCCACTTTCGTGTTTGCAGAGTGCTGTGTTTTTGATAAACAGTCGCAGCGGCCTGGTTACTGCGACCCTCTTCAGCTATAGCTCGCACGAGCCACCAAAAAGGGTGCACCTTCTCCCGAAGTTACGGTGCCATGTTGCCTAGTTCCTTCACCCGAGTTCTCTCAAGCGCCTGAGAATTCTCATCCTACCCACCTGTGTCGGTTTACGGTACGGTCTGCGTAAGCTGAAGCTTAGGAGCTTTTCCTGGAAGCGTGGTATCAGCAACTTCGCCATAAAGGCTCGTCTCGGTGCTCGGTCTTAAAGGATCCCGGATTTGCCAAAGATCCAAACCTACCGCCTTTCCCCGGGACAACCAACGCCCGGTATGCCTAACCTTCTCCGTCCCTCCATCGCACTTACGCGAGGTGCAGGAATATTAACCTGCTTCCCATCGACTACGACTTTCGTCCTCGCCTTAGGGGCCGACTCACCCTGCGCCGATTAACGTTGCGCAAGGAAACCTTGGGCTTTCGGCGTGCGGGTTTTTCACCCGCATTATCGTTACTCATGTCAGCATTCGCACTTCCGATACCTCCAGCAGACTTCTCAATCCACCTTCAACGGCTTACGGAACGCTCCTCTACCGCGTACATATAAATATGCACACCCCAAGCTTCGGTTCACTGCTTAGCCCCGTTAAATCTTCCCCGCAGACCGACTCGACCAGTGAGCTATTACGCTTTCTTTAAAGGGTGGCTGCTTCTAAGCCAACCTCCTGGCTGTCTGTGCCTTTCCACATGGTTTTCCACTTAGCAGTGAATTTGGGACCTTAGCTGTGGGTCTGGGTTGTTTCCCTTTTCACGACGGACGTTAGCACCCGCCGTGTGTCTCCCATACAGTCCGTCTCGGTATTCGGAGTTTGCAATGGTTTGGTAAGTCGCGATGACCCCCTAGCCATAACAGTGCTCTACCCCCGAGAGGATACATATGAGGCGCTACCTAAATAGCTTTCGAGGAGAACCAGCTATCTCCGGGTTCGATTAGCTTTTCACTCCTAATCACAGCTCATCCCCGTCTTTTGCAACAGACGTGGGTTCGGGCCTCCAGTACCTGTTACGGCACCTTCACCCTGGCCATGACTAGATCACCCGGTTTCGGGTCTACTGCCCGCGACTATGCGCCCTTATCAGACTCGGTTTCCCTTCGCCTCCCCTATACGGTTAAGCTTGCCACGAACAGTAAGTCGCTGACCCATTATACAAAAGGTACGCAGTCACCCCTTGCGAGGCTCCTACTGCTTGTACGCACACGGTTTCAGGATCTATTTCACTCCCCTCTCCGGGGTTCTTTTCGCCTTTCCCTCACGGTACTGGTTCACTATCGGTCGGTCAGTAGTATTTAGCCTTGGAGGATGGTCCCCC
>NZ_QAIJ01000161.1:7481-22554 GCF_003060985.1 Stenotrophomonas sp. HMWF023 | reverse complement strand
CTGCAAGTACGTCCCTGTAAGCTCGGTCGCCGCATCCATGCGGCTCACGCCCCCGCAACCGGACCCACCCCGCCTTCGACAGATTCCCGCGATCTGTTGGGATGGCATGACCCTGCTTTTGGTGGGTGTCGACCTTGGTCGACACGTAGATCCACGCCATGCGTGGATGCTCTTCGAATTCAATTCGGAATCATCGAAATGAATCGAATGGAATTGGAGGAAATCATCCACGCATGGCGTGGATCTACTGGCCACCGGGAAACTGTCAGGGGTGGGGCGGTGTCGGAGTGCGGGGTGTCAGCCGCATGGATGCGGCTGCCAAGCCTACAGGGACGTACTTGCGGCGTCCCCGCACTCCGACACCGCCCCGCCATCCCACGGAATGCACGCTGTTGCTGTTGCTTCGGCTGTTGCCGTTGCCTCTGCGGGTGCAGGGCGCAGCCCTGCTGAAGAACCCTCAAATATCTGTGGGAGCCAGCCCGTACTGCTCGGCGAAGCGCTTGCTGAAGCTCGCTGCAGAGCGATACCCCGCGCGCGCTGCCACGGTCTTCAGCGGCAGATCGGTGGTGTACAGCAGTTGCATGCCGTGGGCCAGGCGCGCTTCGGTCAGCAGCTGGCGCAGGCTGGTGGCTTCAGCCGCCAGCCGCCGCCGCAGGGTCGCACCGCTCAGCGCGAAGTGTGCCTCAACGTCGCGCGACTGCCAGTCGCGTGCCGGTTCGGCGGCGATGCGGTCGCGGATCTGTTCGCCCAGCGTCGGTGCGTGCGGCAACAGCAGGTTGCCGTGGCCCTGCCGGCACCACGCCAGCACCAGCGTGGCCAGCGCCAGCCGTGCTTCGCTGTAGCGGCCATCCTGCAACGACTGCCGCCAGCTGCGCAGCGCCGTGGCGTGATCGCCCAGCGCCTGCCGTGCCAGCGCAGGTCCGGCCGTCGGCAAGGCTTCGCTCCACAGCGTGCGCGCAGCCGCCAGCACTTCGGTGCACAGCGGCACGATCGCGCTGAGGTAGCGGCCGGTCTGCGGGTCCGGTGTGTTGACCACGTCGATGCGGCAACGCTGGGTGATCAGCAGGATGTCGCCCGGGACGAAGGTCAGCGACTGGTGTGCGGTACGCACCTGCTTGCGGCCTTCCAGCAGGATCGCGAACTGCGGCTGCGGTATCTCCACCGAGCTGGCGCCATGCTCGCGGCGGGCGGTGATGCAGGCGTAGCCTTCGGCGCGTTGGCAGCCGGCCAGGCTGGCCATCTCCGCCAGCAGGGCGGTGGCGGTGGGGGGCATGCCGGTCATACGACGTGTGCGCCCAGCAGGCGGCCGACCGCCGCTGCAGCGGCCATCGCCAGCGCACCCCAGAACATCACGCGCAGGGCACCACGCGTCGGTGACGCGCCACCGGCGCGTGCCGCCATCGCGCCGGTCAGGCACAGGCCGGCCAGCGTGCTGACCGTGGTGGCGTTGGCGACGTTCTGTACTGGTGCCAGCAGTGCGGTCAGCACCGGCAGGGCAGCACCACAGGTGAAGGCGCCGGCCGAAGCCAGTGCAGCCTGCAACGGTCGCGCGCGCAGTTCCTCGGTGATGCCCAGTTCGTCGCGCGCATGGGCGCCCAGCGCGTCGTGGGCGGTCAGCTGCTTGGCAACCTGGCGTGCCAACGCCGGCTCCAGGCCGCGGTGGCGATAGATCGCGGTCAGCTCGTCCAGTTCGCTGTGCGGGTCTTCATGCAGCTCGCGCTTTTCCATCGCCAGATCGGCATTCTCGGTATCGGCCTGGGTCTGCACCGACACATACTCGCCGGCGGCCATCGACATCGCTCCGGCCACGGTACCGGCCACGCCGGTGGCCAGGATCGTGCTGGCCGAGGCGCCGCTGGCGGCCACGCCGACCACCAGGCCGGCGACCGAGACGATGCCATCGTTGGCGCCCAGCACGGCGGCACGCAGCCAGCCGACGCGATCGGCGCGATGCAGTTCAGGATGTCGTGAATGGCGGCTCATGGCCCTGAGTGTACGAGGGTCAAGAGGGTGTCGGTAGGATGCTGAAACCCGTCACCGTCGCATGACGTAACGAGCCGCCACGCTATAGTGCGCCCTTGCGATGCAAGGCTCCCAGCCCCACATCCCCTGCCACCGTCCAGCGAGCCACCCCCTTGTCGAGCCCCAGCCACGTCGCCGATACGCCCATTACCGACCGCTCGCAACTGGTGGCGGAGATCGCCTCCGGCGAGAAGCCCCGTTCGCAGTGGCGCATCGGTACCGAGCACGAGAAGTTCGGGTTCCGCCTGGATGACCTGCGCCCGCCGACCTTCGAGGGCGAGCGTGGCATCGAGGCACTGCTCAACGGCCTGGTCCGTTTCGGCTGGACGCCGGTGCAGGAAAACGGCAATACCATCGCCCTGCTGCGTGATGGCGCCTCGGTGACGCTGGAGCCCGCGGGCCAGCTGGAGCTGTCCGGTGCGGCGGTGGAGACCATCCACCAGACCTGCGTGGAAACCGGCACCCACCTCAATGAAGTTGCACAGGTGGCCGGCGAGCTGCAGCTGGGCTTCCTCGGCATGGGCTTCCAGCCGAAGTGGACGCGCGATGAAATGCCGTGGATGCCCAAGGGCCGCTACAAGATCATGCGTTCGTACATGCCCAAGGTCGGTTCGCTGGGCCTGGACATGATGACCCGCACCTGCACCGTGCAGGTGAACCTGGATTACGCCAGCGAAGCGGACATGGTGAAGAAGTTCCGCGTGTCGTTGGCACTGCAGCCGATCGCCACCGCCCTGTTCGCCGACTCGCCGTTCACCGAGGGCAAGCCGAACGGCTACCTCAGCTACCGCTCGCACATCTGGACCGACACCGATGCCGACCGTACCGGCATGCTCGACTTCGTGTTCGAGGACGGCTTCGGTTACGAGCGCTATGTCGACTACCTGCTCGACGTGCCGATGTATTTCTCCTACCGCGATGGCATCTACCACGACGCCAGCGGGCAGAGCTTCCGCGATTTCATGCAGGGCAAGCTGCCGGTGTTGCCGGGCCAGCTGCCGACGCTGCGCGACTGGTCGGACCACACCACCACCGCGTTCCCGGAAGTGCGGCTGAAGAAGTACCTGGAAATGCGCGGTGCCGATGGCGGCCCGTGGAGCCGCCTGTGCGCGCTGCCGGCATTCTGGGTGGGCCTGCTGTACGACGACACCGCACTGGATGCAGCGTGGGACCTGGTGCGCGACTTCAGCCTGGTTGAACGCCATGCGCTGCGTGATGGGGTGCCCAAGCATGCGTTGGCGCTGCCGTTCCGCAATGGCACCGTGCGCGATCTGGCGCGCGAAGCGGTGAAGATTTCCGTGGAAGGCCTCAAGCGCCGCGCGGCGCGCAATGCCGATGGCCAGGACGAAAGCAAGTTCCTGGACGTGCTGCAGGAAATCGTCGAGTCCGGCCTGACCCCGGCCGAGCGCAAGCTGGCGCTGTTCCATGGCCGCTGGCACGGCGATGTGGATCCGGTGTTCCGCGAGTTCGCTTACTGACCACCTTGCGGTAGTGCCGGCCGCTGGCCGACAGATGTACGCGGTTGCCGGCCAGCGGCTGGCACCATCAAAAAAAACCCCGGCATTGCCGGGGTTTTTTGTTTCCACAACCGCCTTGGATCAGGCGGCGTTCTTCATCGTCGCCATGTCGATCACGAAGCGGTAGCGCACATCATTCTTCGCCATGCGTTCCCAGGCTTCGTTGACGTTCTTGATGTCGATCATCTCCACATCGCTGACGATGCCGTGCTCGGCACAGAAGTCCATCATTTCCTGGGTTTCAGCCATACCGCCGATCGCCGAGCCGGTCAGGTTCTTGCGACCGAAGATCACGCTGCCACCGGTCAGCGGCGGGTCCAGTTCGGTCAGCACGCCGACCAGGCACATGGTGGCCTCACGCTTGAGCAGGCCCATGTACGGGTTGGTGTCATGGCCGACCGGAATGGTGTTGAGCAGGAAGTCGAAGCTGCCGGCGTGCGCCTTCATCTGCGCGGCATCGCGCGAGACCAGCACCTCGTCGGCGCCCAGGCGCTTGGCGTCGGCACCCTTTTCCGGGGTGGTGGTGATCATCACCACGTGCGCGCCGAGTGCCTTGGCGAACTTCACGCCCATGTGGCCGAGGCCACCCAGACCGATAACGCCGACCTTCTGGCCCGGGCCGACCTTCCAGTGACGCAGCGGCGACCAGGTGGTGATGCCGGCGCACAGCAGCGGCGCGGCGGCCTTCAGGTCCAGCGTTTCGGAAACCTTGACCACGAAGCGCTGCTCGACCACCACGTGGTCGGAATAGCCGCCGTAGGTCGGGGCACCATCGGCGCGTTCACGGCCGTTGTAGGTCCAGGTCGCACCTTCGGCGCAGTACTGCTCCAGGTCGTGTTCACAGGCATCGCAGTGACGACAGGAGTCGACCATGCAGCCGACGCCAGCGTGGTCGCCGACCTTGAAGCGGGTGACCTCGCTGCCGACTTCGGTAACGCGGCCGATGATCTCGTGGCCCGGCACCATCGGGTAGATCGAGCCACCCCAGTCGTCGCGGGCCTGGTGCAGGTCGGAATGGCAGATGCCGCTGTACAGGATCTCGATGCGCACATCGTTCGGGCCGACCGCGCGGCGCTCGAACTCGAAGGGTACCAGCGGGTCGGTATGGGTATGGGCGGCGTAACCACGGGCGAGGGACATGGGGAATCCTTGGCGGGTTTGTCGAAAGGCGTTTTACAATACGCCCCGTACCGCAAGGTAAGAAGCGCATATATCGGCATGATTCATCAAGGCAGACTGCACAATCATGGCCACTGACAACCTGTCCCACCTGGCCGCCTTCGCCGCGGTCGCCCGCCACCGCAGCTTCCGCCGGGCCGGCGCCGAACTGGCCCTGTCGACCTCCGCGGTGAGCTATGCGATCCGCGCGCTGGAGGAGCGGCTGGGGGTGGGCCTGTTCCACCGGACCACCCGCAGTGTGGCACTGACCGAGGCAGGGCAACGGCTGCTGGAGCGCCTGCAGCCGGCACTGGGCCAGGTGCATGACGCGCTGGAGGAGATGAACCACTTCCGCGCCGTTCCGTCAGGCCTGCTGCGGATCAACGCGACGCGGGCGGCGGTAGCAACCCAGTTGGGGCCGCGGCTGGCGCGTTTCCTGCACGCGCATCCCGATGTACGGGTGGAGCTGACCGAGAACGATGGCCTGGTCGACATCGTCGCCGAGGGTTACGACGCGGGCGTGCGCCTGCACGAGTTCGTGCCCGAGGACATGGTGGCGGTGCCAATGGGGCCGCCGCTGCGCGGCTTGATCGTCGGTTCGCCCGAATACCTGCGGCGCCGGCCGGCACCGCAGCATCCGCGCGACCTGGCTACGCATGAGTGCGTGCGCTTCCGCTTCGCCAGCGGTCATCTGTACAAGTGGCAGTTCGAGCGCGAGGGCCAGACCCTGGAAATCGACGTACCGGGCCGGCTGACGCTGTGCGAGCAGGGCACCGTGGTTGGCGTGGTGCTCGATGGCATCGGCCTGGCCTATGTGCTGGAAGACACCGCGCGTCCTTATCTGGACGATGGCCGACTGGTGGCGGTGCTGGAAGACTGGAGCGAACCATTCGCCGGGTTTGCGTTGTACTACCCGAAGCAGCGGCAGATGCCTGGAGCGCTGCGCGCGTTCGTGGACATGCTGCGCGAGTGAATGGTGGTGGATCGCATCCACGCATGGCGTGGATCTACTGACCATCGCCGTATGCCCATTTTGACCCCCGCCATGCGTGGATGCCGTTGCACAGTAGATCCACGCCATGCGTGGATGGCGCCTGCTACGCAGCCTGCAGCATCGGCTCCATCAGTTGCAGGCAGTCACGCAGGTGCGCATCCACCGATGCGTCTTCGGCTACCACGCCGATGGCGCGCTCGCGCAGAGGTTCTGCCACGGCCATCGACAGCACCAGGCGCGCCATCCGTTCTGGATCACCGGCGCGCAACAGACCACGCTGCTGCTGCCGCCGCAGCCAGTCCGCCAGCAGCGCACGGCCGCGGCCGATGCCGTTGTCCAGGTAGGCCCGCAGCAGCGCGTCCTTGCCCGGGAAGTCGGTGGTCAACAGGCGGAACACCCGCACCGCCTGTGCTGACAATGCCTGCGCGCACACCGCCTGCAGGATGTCGTGCAGCAGTGGCAGCACGTCTTCGGCGTGGCGGGCATCACGCTGCAGCTGCGGTGCGAAGCCATCGGTCCACTCGCGCACCGCCAGGCCTACCAGTTCGTCGCGATTTCCGGCATGCCGGTACACCGTCTTCTTGGCCACGCCGGCATGCGCGGCGACCGCCTCAATGGTGGTCGCCTCATAGCCCTGCGCCAGCAGCAGATCCAGCGTCGCCTGCAGCACGGCATGGCGGACGTCGGCCTCTGGGCGTGCGGGACGGCCGCGGCGACGGGGCGGAGCGATCGGATCGGGCGGGGCGGTAGCGGTCATTGCGCACATTCTAGCGCATTTCGATAATTGCGAAACGAATGGCGTTTCCGTATTGTCCGGACTTCCCCCCCCCAAGGATTCACCATGGATACCGTCGCCAACGCGCATGCCTGGCTTGACCACCACGACCTGCTCGATCCCGCACCGATGCACCTGGAAACCGGCATCCAGCGTCGCGAAGACGGCACCCTGCTGGTCGCGGTGCGCACCGATCTGCATGGCTGCAAGGGCCGCATGCTGGACTGGTGGTTCACCTTCTTCGAGACCACCCAGCACATCCGCTGGTGGCACCCGCTGGACCACGTCGAGCACCGTGGCTGGGACGCGGCCTGGCAGCGTGGGCGCAGCTACCATGGGGCCAGCATCCATGCCGTCGAGTCGCTGGCCGACATCCCGCCCGTGGCGGCACGCCTGAAGTTCCATGATCCGCGCACGTTGCTCACACCTGAGCGTCTGCAGACGGCGCAGGATGCCGGCGATGTCTCGGCGGTGATTGCCGCGCGCATCGGTTTTGGTGACCACGTTCGTCTGGACGCGCACGGTGATCCCTGCGATGGCCAGATGCTGCACGTCGCCCGCGATACGCCGTTCGGCTGCGTGCTGCGTAGCCGCTTCGTGCTGGGCCTGGACAGTGAACATCCGCAGCGCGATGCCAGCGATGCGATCGGCCTGGGTCTGCTAAAGCACTGCTATACCGAGTTCAGTTTCCTGTCGCGGCTGCTGCCGTCGCTGTACTACGGCGAGCGCGCCAACGGCGAAGCGGTGCCGCTGCCGTGGTGAGCGGCGCGCCGCTCATTCGACCAGCGCGTCGTAGCCTTCGCCACTGAACTGGATCAGGGAGAAGCCGTGGCCGAAGGGATCGGACAGCACGGCGATGCGGCCCCAGCGACGCTCGCGCACGGACTGCTCGAGCGTCGCCCCTGCCGCAACCACACGCACCACCGCGGCTTCGATGTCATCCACCACCCAGTCCAGATGCACGGGCGTCCAGTGGCGCTCGTAGTCGCGCACATCGCCGTGCTCGGTCGCTGCGCTGCCGGCATCGCTCTGCAGCAGGTACAGCGGCGTTGGCCCGCCGAGCAGTTCCACGGCGCCCGGGCCGAGTCGGCGGCCGACCCGCAGGCTGAAAGCTTCGGTGTAGAACGCTTCGGCAGCTGCAAGATCGGGGACGTCGAGGTTGACGATGAAGGACATGGTGACGGAGTTCATGGGGACTTTCGTCATGTTGTTGGACGCGGATGTGACGTCTAGGATCGAACTGTAGTTCCAGACCGGGTGCCTCGTCGTTCCGACCGGTGGCCCCGTTGCCAGGGAGGATTCCATGCGGAACCTGGAAGTGGAAGCGCGAGTACGCAAGCTGGAGCAACGGGCAGGCCGATGGCGCTGGCTGCTGGTGGCAGCACCCGTGCTGATGATGTCGATCATGCTGGCCGGTCGTGGTTCTGCCCGGCCGGAGGCCGGCATTGCTGCGGAGATCCGCACCCATCGCCTGATCGTGCTTGACCATCAGGGCCGCAAGCGCGTGGAGATCGGTGAGGACGCGCCGGACCTGGACATCAAGCGCAATGCGCGGGTGGCGGGGTTGATCATCTTCGATGGCAATGAACAGGAACGCGGAGGCATGGTGACTGCCGACGATGGCAGCGCCACGGTTGCTCTCGATGCGCCGCGCGGCGTTGGCTATCGCGTGTCGGATCGGGCCGGGATGAAGGTGGGAGCGGACGGTTCGGCGTTCATCGGTGTCCTGTCCAACGCCGGTGGCTTTGCTGCCAGGCTGGTCGCGCAGGGGGCGGAAGGACAGCTGGAGCTGAACCGCGTGGCTTCTGCTGAAGGCGGAGCCTCCAACCGTGTGATCCACGTGGAAGCCGAGAGCAGGTGACGGACCCATCACAGAGCCAACCAGGGAGTGCACCATGCATGAGCAGGATATGACCGTACGTTTGGAACGCCTGGAGCACAGGCTACGGCGCAGGAATCTGCTGGCAGTCTCGATGTTCGTACTGGGCGCATCGTTGGCCCTGGTCGGGACCAGTGTGGCCACGCCCGATGCCGGCGTGGTGCCGGAGATCCGTACCTACAAGTTGACCGTGCTCGACAGTGAAGGGCGCACGCGCGTGCAGATTGCCGAGGACGCGGATGATGTCGCGCGCAACTCGCGCGCAACGGGAATGACGATCTACGATGCGAAAGGCGATGAGCGCGGTGGCATCGGCACCATGGCCAATGGCAGTGCGGTGATGGCGCTGGATGCGCCGGTTGGCGTGGGCTACAAGGTTCGCGATCGGGCGGGCATGAGGGTCGCGCCCGATGGCACCGCCGTGATCACGGCGCTGTCCAACGAGGGCAGCTTTGCCGCCAGCCTGGTGGCGCAGGGCAACCAGGGGCGGCTTGAACTGAGTCGCAAGGATTCAGCGAAGGGGGAGATCAGCACCCGGGTGCTGACCTTTGATTCGGACTCGACCAAGGTGGAGAAAGCACCCTGATGTGCTCGGTGGCGAGGAGCGCATCGCATCCACGCATGGCGTGGATCTACTGTGCGAGCGGGTAGTCGAGGTAGCCTTCGACGCCACCGCCGTAATAGGTGCTGCGATCCGGAACGGCCAGCGGCACATCGCGCTGCAGGCGCTCGACCAGATCCGGGTTGGCGATGAACGGCTGGCCAAACGCGGCCAGATCAATGATGCCGTCCTCGACCAGTCGCAGAGCACGCTCACGGGTGAGCCCACCGGCGAGGATCACGGTGCCGCCGTAGGTCTCCTTGAAGGTCTTCAGGAACGCCTCGCCGATGACTGGCACGCCGCGCAGGTAGTTGTCGTTCAGATGCACATACGCCAACCCGCGCTTGCCAAGCTCTTCGGCCAGATAAAGATAGGTGGCTTCGTTCTCTGCATAGGCCGGCATGTCGAAGGTCTGGCTGTTCGGCGCCAGGCGCACGCCGATCCGCTGTGCACCGATCCGCTGCGCCATCGCATCGACGGTGTCCAGGATCAGCCGTGCGCGGTTGCGTAGTGAACCACCATAGAGATCCTGGCGGTCATTGGTGATCGGGTTGAGGAACTGCTCGAACAGGTAGCCGTTGGCAGCATGCAGTTCGATGCCATCGAAGTCGGCAGCGATGGCATTTTCAGCGCCGCCTACGAAGTCGCTGACGATACCCGGCATTTCTTCTGTGCTGAGCGCGCGCGGCGGCGTCGGATCGGCATGGCCACGGCTGCCGTCGTCCAGATACACGAACGAGGTGTTTTTCGGATCGCTCGCCACCGGCCGCGTACCGGCGCTCACCGGCTGGCCGCCGTCGGGCTGCAGCGAGGCGTGTGACATGCGTCCGACGTGCCACAGCTGGGCGAAGATCGCGCCCTGCGCAGCGTGTACGGCGTCGGTGACAAGCTTCCAGCCGGCAACCTGTTCAGCGGACCAGATGCCGGGCACGTCGATGTAGCCCTGGCCCTGCGCCGACACCGGCGTGCCTTCACTGATGATCAGACCGGCGCTGGCACGCTGCCGGTAGTACTGCGCGGTCAGTGCATTGGCGACGGCGCCGGGGTTGCGGGCGCGGGTCATTGGGGCCATCGCGATGCGGTTGTGCAGGGGCAGTCCAGCGAGGTCGAACGGGCGGAACAGGGCGGCGGTCATGTCAGTCATCTCGGTACGGGGAGGGCGCCAACGGCGCGACAGCACCATGATGGAGTTGACATGCAGGCGCATAAAGACGGTAAATTTCCCGCCAAGCGGGACTATCTGTCCCCAATGAGCGAGTCTGCCGATGCTCCCCGTCGAATCGTTGAATGGCCTGGTGACCTTCGTCACCACGGCGCGCTCGGCTACCTTCACCGAGGCCGCCGACGCGCTGGGCATCTCGCGCTCGGCGGTCGGCAAGGCCATCGCCCGGCTGGAAGCGCGGCTGGGCGTGCGCCTGTTCCATCGCACCACCCGGCGCATCGCGCTGACCACCGATGGCGAGGCCTACTACGCCTCGTGCGCGGCGGCGCTGGATGAAATCGCGGCAGCCGAAGCGTGCCTGGGCTCGGCGGCGCATCTGCCGAGCGGCCGCCTGCGCATCGACATGCCGTCCTCGTTCGGTCGGCTGGTGGTGCTGCCGGTGCTGCTGGAAATGTGCCAGCAGTATCCGGACCTGCAGTTGACGATGACCTTCACCGATCACTTCGTCGACCCACTGGAGGAAGGCATCGACCTGCTGATCCGCTTCGGCGGCCTGCATCACGCCGAGCACCTGGTCGCGCGCAAGCTGGCCAGCCAGCGGCTGGTGACCTGCGCCGCGCCGTCCTACCTGCAGGCGCATGGCACGCCACGGACCATTGACGATCTACATGCACACCGCAGCATCGTCGGCTACCGCCATGGACAGCCCGTGGCCTGGCGGATGGGGGACGTGGGCACCCAGGGGGTGTTCATTCCCAGCGGCACCTACCAGCTCAATGATGGCGATGCGGTGATCGAAGGCGCGCTGGCTGGCTTGGGCATCTGCCAGATGCCGGTATCGCTGGTGCGCCGGCATCTCGAATCCGGGGCGCTGCAGTCGTTGCTCGATCACTGCATGCAGCATCACGTGGATATCCACGCGCTGTGGCCACAGACGCGGCATCTGCGGCCGAAGGTGCGTTACGTGGTGGAGGAGCTGACCCGGTTGGCCGCAGAGGGGGCCTTCGATTGAGCTCCGGATCGGCTTCTGTATACTATCCCCCAGTATAGTTCCGAGGCCGGCCAGCCATGCCGCACTCCCCCGAAGAAAAAAAGAAGGTTCTCGCCCGCGTACGCCGCATCCGCGGCCAGTGCGATGCGCTGGACCGCGCGCTGGAAGCCGGCGCCGACTGCGGGCCGGTGCTGCAGCAGATCGCCGCCATCCGTGGTGCGGTCAACGGGCTGATGTCCGAAGTGATGGAAGCGCACCTGCGCGAGGAGTTCGGCCAGCCCGCTACCTCCGATGAACAACGCGCCGAACGTGTGCGCGACATGAGCGCGTTGATCCGCTCGTACCTGAAATGAACGACGGCGCGACACAGCGCCGCGCATCCTGTTTTCCGCAAACCTTTTTGGAGAGTGCCATCATGAAATCCCGTGCCGCCGTCGCCTTTGGTCCTGGCCAGCCGCTGCAGATCGTCGAGATCGACGTCGCCCCGCCGAAGCAGGGCGAAGTGCTGGTCAAGATCACCCACACCGGTGTCTGCCATACCGATGCCTTCACCCTGTCCGGCGATGATCCGGAAGGCCTGTTCCCGGTGGTGCTGGGCCATGAGGGCGCCGGCATCGTGGTGGAAGTGGGCGAGGGCGTGACCAGCGTGAAGCCGGGCGACCACGTGATTCCGCTGTACACCGCCGAGTGTGGTGAATGCCTGTTCTGCAAGAGCGGCAAAACCAACCTGTGCGTGTCGGTGCGTGCCACCCAAGGCAAGGGCGTGATGCCCGATGGCACCAGCCGCTTCAGCTACAACGGCGAGCCGATCTACCACTACATGGGCTGCTCGACCTTCAGCGAATACACCGTCGTTGCCGAGGTGTCGCTGGCGAAGATCAACCCGGACGCGAATCCGGAGCACGTCTGCCTGCTCGGTTGCGGCGTCACCACCGGCATCGGCGCGGTGCACAACACCGCCAAGGTGCAGGAAGGCGACAGCGTGGCCGTGTTCGGCCTGGGCGGTATCGGCCTGGCGGTGATCCAGGGCGCGCGCCAGGCCAAGGCCGGCCGCATCATCGCGGTGGATACCAACCCGTCCAAGTTCGAGCTGGCCCGCGAATTCGGCGCCACCGACTGCATCAACCCGAAGGATCATGACAAGCCGATCCAGCAGGTCATTGTTGAAATGACCACCTGGGGCGTGGACCACAGCTTCGAGTGCATCGGCAACGTCAACGTGATGCGTGCGGCGCTGGAATGCGCGCACCGTGGCTGGGGTCAGAGCGTGGTGATCGGCGTGGCCGGTTCGGGCCAGGAGATCTCCACCCGCCCGTTCCAGCTGGTCACCGGCCGCAAGTGGATGGGTACCGCGTTTGGCGGCGTGAAGGGCCGCAGCCAGCTGCCGGGCATGGTCGAAGACGCGATGAAGGGCGATATCGAGCTGGCGCCGTTCGTCACCCACACCATGGACCTGGACAAGATCAACGAAGCTTTCGACCTGATGCACGAAGGCAAGTCGATCCGTTCAGTGGTCCATTACTGAGGCGCGTCATGGGCTGGCTGGATGCCCTGCGCCGGCCGCGTGCGGAAGACCCGCGCGCGGCCCTGGTGGCCCCGATCGAGCAGGCGCTGCGCGCGCTGGGCTGGGTGGTGGGTGAAGTGGGGCCAGCGCGTGCGGTGACCTCGGCCTTCGGCAGCGACGATGGCATGTCGTTCGAGCAGTGGCTGGGGCAGGTATTCCTGCCGCGTCTGCATGAGGCCCGCGCTGATGGCCAGTGGCCGCCGCGCAGCAACGTGGCAGCGGCGGCGTATCGCAATCTTGATGGCCAGCCTGACGTCGAGCCGTTGCTGCGCTTGCTGGCGCAGCTGGACGAACTGATCAACAAAGGCATCCACGCCGTGCGTGGATAAGCCG
This sequence comes from Stenotrophomonas sp. HMWF023, assembly GCF_003060985.1. Classification (NCBI taxonomy): domain Bacteria; kingdom Pseudomonadati; phylum Pseudomonadota; class Gammaproteobacteria; order Lysobacterales; family Lysobacteraceae; genus Stenotrophomonas; species Stenotrophomonas sp. HMWF023. The sequence continues at coordinate 9,558 of NZ_QAIJ01000161.1, read as the reverse complement.
ACCAAGGTCGGCATCTACCAGAAGCACGCGTGCGCTGACGCGCCGCGCAGGAGAACATCATGGAACGCATCGAACACCGCGCCTGTTTCGGTGGCTGGCAGGACGTCTACCGCCATCATTCGACCACGCTGGGCTGCGACATGCAGTTCGCCGTGTACCTGCCGCCGCAGGCCGCCAGCCAGAAGCTGCCGGTACTGTATTGGCTGAGCGGACTGACCTGCACCGAGCAGAATTTCATTACCAAGGCCGGTGCGCAGCGCTATGCGGCCGAGCACGGCGTGATCATCGTCACCCCGGATACCAGTCCGCGCGGCGATGACGTCGCCGATGCCGAGGGCTATGACCTCGGCAAGGGCGCGGGCTTCTATCTCAACGCCACACAGCAGCCGTGGGCGAAGCACTACCGCATGCACGACTACGTGGTGCAGGAACTGCCGGCGCTGATCGAAGCGAACTTCCCGGCTACCGATGCGCGCGCGATCAGCGGCCATTCGATGGGCGGCCACGGCGCGCTGGTGATCGCGCTGCGCAACCCCGGCCGTTACCGCAGCGTGTCGGCGTTCTCGCCGATCGTTGCGCCCAGCCAGGTGCCGTGGGGACAGAAGGCGTTCACGGCCTACCTCGGTGACAACCCGGCCGACTGGGCGCAGTGGGACGCCACCGCGCTGATCGCCAACGCCAGCGAGCGACTGCCGCTGCTGGTCGACCAGGGTGAGGGGGATGAGTTCCTGCAGACCCAGCTGCAGCCTCAGCGCCTGCAGCAGGCCTGCCAAGCGGCCGGCCATCCGCTGAGCCTGCGCCTGCAGCCGGGCTACGACCACAGCTACTACTTCATCGCCAGCTTCATCGGCGAGCACATCGCCCACCACGCGCGCGCACTGAAGGCCTGACCCTGTAGCCGAGCCCACGCTCGGCTGCTCTGGCTTGTCCGTAGCGTCGAGCCGCCACGCATGGCGTGGCGCTTATACGTCGTCGTCTTCTTCCGCCGCTTCACGGCCCTGCTGGCGGATCAGGGCTTCTTCGCGCGCATCGTTGATGGCGTGGCGCACGCTGTCGAGGTCGACGGTAGATTCATCGTGCACAAAGGTGCCGGTGAGCTCGCTGTCCGGCAGCAGGCTGCCAGCCTCGAACAGCGCCCACATTTCCTCGCCATACCAGCTGTCCAGCAGTTCAGGGGCGAAACGGCCCAAGTAGGCGGTGAGGTTGTTGACGTCCCGCAGCAGCATGCTGCGCGCGGCGTTGTTGCCGCCTGCACTGACCACCTGGGGGAAATCGATCACCACCGGGCCATCGGGACCGACCAGCACGTTGTACGGCGAGAGATCGCCATGGATCAGGCCGCAGCACAGCATGCGCACCACCTGGCGGACCAGGGTCTGGTGGAACTGGCGGGCCTGTTCGGGCTCCAGTTCCACTTCGCCCAGGCGGGCGGCGGAGAAACCGTCGGCATCGGTGACCAGCTCCATCACCAGCACGCCGTGGAAGTAGCCGTATGGCTCGGGCACGCGCACGCCGGCATCACGCAGCAGGTACAGCGAGTCCACCTCGGTGTTCTTCCAGGCCGTTTCCTGCTGCTTGCGGCCGTACTTGCTGGCCTTGCCCACCGCACGCGCCTCACGGCTGCCGCGCACCTTGCGGCCTTCCTGGTACTGCACGCGCTGCTGGAAGCTGCGCTGGGCCATGTCCTTGTAGACCTTCGCGCAGCGCACCTCGTTGCCGCTGCGTACCACGTACACGGCCGCTTCCTTGCCGCTCTTGAGCGGGCGTAGCACTTCATCGATCACGCCGTCGTCGATCAGCGCGCGCAGTCCTTCGGGGGTTTTCACGGGATATCTGGGGTGGCCGGCGCGGAGGCGCTTGCCAGGATGGGGAGGGATTTTCGCATTTTACAGGTCGCGGCTGTCGGGCGGCTTCCCGGCTGGCCCGCGAGCGTCGCCGGGCAACCATTTCGCGAGACGGCTGCCACTGTCGCGTATCCGTCTTTTCCAACGCGGATCACGCCGCTGTGGCGTGGCGGCGCGCTATCGTGCCGCCATACGGCCTTGCGCATGGGGGATGCATGCTGGTTGTGCTGGCG
>NZ_QAIJ01000161.1:0-7389 GCF_003060985.1 Stenotrophomonas sp. HMWF023 | reverse complement strand
CCTGCCTGTGCCGTGGCCAGCGTGACCGCGCTGCACTGGGCTGGCGGGCCACGGCAATGGCGCTGCTGCTCTGGGCCGGTGGCATGGCCTTCAACATGGCCGACGCCCTGGGGGCCGGACGGTCCGACATCACCCCGCGCGCCAGCCTGCTGTTGTATGTGCTGTACGGCGTGCCGCTGGTGTTCATCCTGGCCCGCGCCCGTCGCGAACGCCGGATGATCAGCCTGATCGACGGCGTGATGGCCGCGCTGCTGGGCGTGCTGTTCTTCGTGCATACCCAGTCCTTCGCCGACCGCATCGATATCGATGATCAGGCGATGGCCCACATGCAGCGCATGTTCGACATCCAGAACCTGTGCATCGCCGGCTTCGCGGTGGTGCGCTGGGTCGCAGGCGACGCGCCTGAACGGCGCAGCTTCTACCGCGCGCTGGCGCTGTACGCACTGAGCTATCTGCTGCTGGCGTTCTACATCAATCACTACACCTCCGAACAGTCGTTCGGCGCCTACAACGATCTGTTGATCGACCTGCCGTTCCTGCTGCTGGCGGTACTGGCGCTGCGCCAGGCACCTGCGCCGGGCTTCGTGCTGCATCCCCGCCTGCTGCGATTGGTGCAGGCGGGTGGGCCGATCATCCTGCCCTTGCTGCTGCTGGTGGTCGGCACTCTGGTGGTGGATCACGCGCGGCCTTTGGCCGTGACTGGCTTCGTGGTGGCGACACTGGGCTTCGGCCTGCGCAGTACGCTGCTGCAGATCGACCTGCTGGAACGGCAGGCGGGTCTTGATCAGCTGGCGCGGCAGGATGGCCTGACCGGCGTAGCCAATCGGCGTCAGTTCGATACGCTGCTGCTGGCCGAATGGAACCGTGCGCGCCGCAGCGGCAGCGAGATGGCGTTGCTGCTGGTGGATATCGACCATTTCAAGGCATTCAACGACCAGCATGGTCATCCCGCCGGCGACCGCTGCCTGCAGGCGGTAGCTGCGGTGCTGCAGGCCACCGCCGGGCGCGCGGCTGACAGCGTGGCGCGCTATGGCGGTGAGGAGTTCGCGGTGATCGTGCCCGGCAGCCCGCTGTCGGGTGTACTTGCACTTGCCGAGCGTCTGCGCGAGGCGGTGGAAGCATTGCCGCTGCCCGAAGGCCCGGTCAGCATCAGCGTGGGTGTGGGCTACCTGCATCCGCCGGCGCTGGCCAGCGCCGAACAGTTGCTGGCCGATGCCGATGCCGGCCTGTACGCGGCCAAGCGTGCAGGTCGCAACCGGGTGATCCTGCACGCGCACGTGCTGGACGACCACGGGGGCGCGCACGACACGCTGGACTGCTGAGTACGCCTGGGCCACGGCCGCGGCGGGAAGGTGTGCGGCCGATCAGCGCTGGCGCAGCCATCCGGCCGGATCCAGCAGGCGCAGGCCTACGGGTGACAGCGACCGTTGCCGCAACGTCAACGGCGTGGCGCGCACCGCCGTCGCACAACATGCCAGTTGGCGACGCAGCGGCGCCAGCACATCGTCCTCGCGTGGGCGTGCATGCCGCCATTGCGCAATGCGCAGCAGACAGACCAGCAGGTCCAGTTCGCTGGCGGAAATGAACGGCGACCCGGCCGGCAGCAGCTCGATCGGTGCATGCGGCGTGGCCAGCAATGGCAGCAGTTCACGGAAGGCGTCGCGTCCTTCGGCATCCAGGCCCAGGGCGGCCAGTTGCAGCAGGCCCTCGGCCTGCAGCGCAGGGTCGCCCAGTTGCCGCAGCGCAGCCAGCAGGGCCTGTTCGCCGCGACTGAACTGACGGCCGAAAGCGCGATAACTCACGCGGGTGGGAAATACAGGGGAACGCGAGGCCATGCCAGGAATACCTACGGATCGCGCGTTTCCACCAGCACCGGGCAGGGCGCGTGGTCGATGGTCCATTGCCCGACCGAGGGCTCGAACAGACGCTGCAGACGTGACAGATGGCGGTGGCCGATGACGATCAGGTCGCACTGCAGGCGACGCGCCTGCGCGCTGATCACTTCGCCCGGGTCGCCGGACGGTAGTTGTGCGATGGCGTCCACGCCGCGCTCGCGCAGCTCGGCCAGGGCGTCGGCCAGTACGGCTTCGGCATGCGCCTGCTGCCGGGCGGCGGCGGGATATTCGCGGCGGTCGGCATCGCTGGCATCTGCTGCCAGTGCGAATTCGGGGTCGAGCACGCACAGCAGGTGCAGGCGGCTGCGGGGGCCAGCCATGGCGGCGGCGAGGTCCAGCACGCGGTCGTGCTGGGGGCCGCCATCAAGCGCGACCAGCAGGGTGTTGAACATGAAAAGCTCCTTTGCAGGGCGGTGATGGTCGCGCATGTCGTCGCGCGCACCCATGCCGTGCGCCGCAGTCAATGCGTGCGCAGGACGCAACTCTGGTTGGTTTGGATTGCAGTAGAGTCATCGCATTTACGGGAGACTGCCATGCCCCTGCCGGACCTGAACCTGTTGCTGGCACTGGATGTGCTGATCGACGAATGCAGCGTGGCCGCCGCCGCACGGCGGATGAACCTCAGTGCGCCGGCGATGAGCCGTACCCTCGGCCGGGTGCGCGTGGCCCTGGGTGATCCGGTGCTGGTGCGCGCCGGCCGTGGGCTTGCCCCCACACCCCGCGCGCTGGAACTGCGTGAGCAGGTGCGCGATGTGATCGAGCAGGCACACCGCGTGTTCAATGCCGGCCGCGAGGTCGACATGGCTACCCTGGAGCGCACGTTCAGCGTGCGCGCCAACGATGTGTTCATCGGCAGCTATGGTGGCCGCCTGCGCGAGGTGTTCCGCCAGCAGGCACCGCGTTGCATGCTGCGCTTCGTGCCCGAAGGCGATACCGATGACGATGCGATGGTGCAGGGGCGGATCGACCTGTACATCAGTACGGCGGGCAAGCACAGCCCGGAAACCAAGGTGCAGCACCTGTTCACGACTTCGCTGCTGGGCGCCGCGCGCGAGGATCATCCGTTGTTCGACGGCGACATCAGTGCCGAGCGCTTCGCGGCCTGCGACCATATCGCCGTGTCCCGGCGCGGGCTGGCGCACGGCCCGATCGACGAGGAACTGGCCGTGCTCGGCCTGCAGCGCCGGGTAGCGGTAGTCATCCCCACCTTCCACGGTGCGATCTTCGCTGCTGCTGATTCAGACCTGGTCCTGCCGCAGATGCCGAGCGTGATGCTCGACCGCATCACCCACATGGGCCTGCCGCTGCGCATGTTCCCGCTGCCGGTGCCGGTACGCACCGTGGCACTGGTGCAGGCCTGGCACCCGCGCATGGACAACGACCCGGCGCACCAGTGGCTGCGGCGGGCGATCAAGGTGATGTGCGATTCGGTCGAGGCGGCCCGCCACTGATCGCTTGCAGGCGTGCGCCGGACGCACGCCTGCGATGCCGGGTACGCCATTTTTCGCAGGCAACGGCCTTTCTAGACTGCGCTCCCGATAGTTTCACTGAGCGCAATCCAATGACTCCACATATGCCGTGCACTGCACGGATCGGCGGCCGGCAGTGAGCACGCCTGCCGCCGTATTGCCGGCGCCGGCAGCGCCCCGGCCCGTCGCTGCACCCGGGCTCGACCGGCGCATCCTGGTAGGGCTGTGCGGTGTGCTGCTGGCGGTGCTGGTGTCGGGCTTCAACGAGAACGTCACCAAGGTCGCACTGGCCGACATCCGCGGGGCGATGGGTTTCAGCGTCGATGACGGCAGCTGGATCGTGGCGCTGTACAGCGCGATGTCGGTCAGCGCGATGGCGTTCGCACCGTGGTGCGCGGCCACCTTCTCGCTGCGCCGCTTCGCGTTGGCGATGATCGGCGGGTTCATGGTGCTGGGCGTGCTGTGCCCGTTGGCACCCAATCTGCAGACCTTTCTGGTGCTGCGCGCGTTGCAGGGCCTGTGTGGTGGCGCGTTGCCGCCGCTGCTGATGAGCGTGGCGCTGCGCTTCCTGCCGCCGGGCATCAAGCTGTACGGCCTGGCCGCCTACGCACTGACCGCCACCTTCGGGCCGAGCATGGGCACTCCGCTGGCCGCGTTCTGGGTGGAGCAGGTGGGCTGGCACTGGGCGTTCTGGCAGATCGTGCCGTACTGCCTGGCAGCGATGGCGATGGTCGGCTGGGGCCTGCCACAGGATCCCCTGCGGCTGGAGCGCTTCGCACAGTTCGATGGCGTCGGCCTGATGCTCGGCCTGCCGGCGCTGGTGCTGCTGGTACTGGGCCTGGTGCAGGGCCCGCGCTTGAACTGGTTCGACTCGTCGTTGATCACGCTGATGCTGGGTGGCGGTGCGGGTCTGCTGGTGCTTTTCATGGTCAACGAGTGGTTCCATCCGTTGCCATTCTTCAAGCTGCAGCTGCTGGCCAACCGCAACCTCAGCTATTCGCTGATCACTCTTGGTGGCGTGCTGTTCGTGCTGCTGGCGGTGATCTCCATTCCCTCCGGCTTCCTCGCCAGCGTGCAGGGCTATCGGCCGCAACAGACCGCGCCGATGCTGCTGTGGGTGGCGGTTCCGCAGGTAATCGCGCTGCCGTTGGTAGCCGCATTGCTGAACATCCGCGCGATCGATTGCCGCTGGGTGCAGGCCACCGGGCTGACGATGCTGGCGCTGGCCTGCTGGCTGGGCGCACATCTGGACGTGAGCTGGATCCGCGACAACTTCCTGTGGGTGCAGTTGCTGCAGGTGTTCGCGCAGCCGATGGCGGTGCTGCCGCTGCTGATGCTGGCGACAGGGGGCCTTGCGCCACAGGACGGCCCCTTCGCCTCGGCGTGGTTCAACACGGTCAAGGGATTTGCCGCGGTACTGGCCAGCGGCGTGCTTGAAGCGGTCGCGCAGGGACGCCGACATTTCCACTCCACCGTGCTGGTCGACCGCCTCGGCGAACAGCCGTGGCTGGCCGAGGGGCCGCAACTGGGCGCGCGCCTGCATGCGCAGGTGCAGGCATTGACCTCGGCCGATCTCTACCTGCTGGTCGCGTTGGTCGCGCTGGCCTTCATTCCCCTCATTGCCTGGATGCCCACCCGCATCCATCCGCCACGTGCCGTGGCCTGATCCCCTTCGCAGGAACCCCCTCATGACAATCAATCGAACGTATCTCAACGCTGGCCTCGGCCTGGGCGTGCTGGTCCTGGCCGGCGCCGCCTGGCTGCTGCTGCGCGATGGCCGCCACCAGACCACCAACAACGCCTATGTGGTTGCCGACTACACGGTGGTGGCACCGAAGATCGCCGGCTTCGTCAGCGCGGTGGACGTGCAGGACAACCAAGCGGTGAAAGCCGGTGACGTGCTGGCCCGCATCGATGACCGTGACTACCAGGTCGCGTTGCTGGCCGCCCGCGCCGACCTGGCCAACGCACGTGCGCAGCTGGCCAACGCACAGGCGGCGCTGGCACAGCAGGGCTCGCTGATCGAACAGGCCAGGGCGAGCGTGGATGTCAGCCGTTCCGAGCTGACCCTGGCCAGTGCCGACCAGCAGCGTTACCGCGAGCTGGCCCGCGACGGTGCCGGTACCGTGCAGAACGCACAGCAGGCGCAGTCGAAGCAGGCTGTGGCCAGTGCGCACCTGCAACAGGGGCAGGCCGCATTGTCGACCGCACGCCAGCGCACCGACATCCTCACTGCCGGGGTGCAGGCCGCGCAGGCAGCCGTGCAGCGTGCTGAAGCGGCGCAGGCACGCGCCGAACTGGATCTGTCGCACACCGAGCTGCGCGCACCGATCGACGGCATGGTCGGGCGCCGCGCAGTGCGCGTCGGTGCCTACCTGACCCCGGGCACGCCGGTGGCCGCGGTGGTGCCGCTGCAGCGCGCCTTCGTGGTCGCCAACTTCCAGGAAACGCAGATGACCCGCATGCAGCCGGGGCAGCAGGTTGAGCTGACGGTGGACGTGTTCCCCGGCATGCCGCTGCGTGGCCATATCGACAGCATCGCGCCAGCCACCGGCGTGACGTTCGCCGCGATTGCACCGGAGAACGCCACCGGCAACTTCACCAAGGTAGTGCAGCGCATTCCGGTGAAGATCGTGCTGGAGCCGGAGCAGGCATTGCTGGGCCAACTGCGTGCCGGCATGTCGGTGGAAGCCAGCGTGGATCTGCAGAGTTCGCAGCGGGTACAGAGCGCGCAGCGCGCGCAGCGCCGCAAGGGCGGGGAGGGCGCATGAACCGCGTATTCCCACGCGTACTGGCGGCAGCGGCGGTGTGCACGGTGCTGACCGCCTGCACGCTGGGCCCGGACTTCGTGCGCCCGCAGGCCGAACTGCCCATGCAGTGGCAGGGCGAAGCGGTGGCGTCAGCTGCGCTGGATGACGATGCCAGCTGGTGGTCCGGTTTCGACGACCCGCTGCTGGGGCAATTGGCGACGCAGGTGCTGCAGGCCAATCTCGACCTGCAGCTGGCCGCCAACCGCGTGCAGCAGAGCCGCGCCGCGCGGGGTGTCACCGCTGCCGATCGCCTGCCCAGCGTCAGCGCCACCGCCAGCGGCGCGCGCGCGCGCAACAGCGAGGTAGGCCTGAACGATCCGTCCGGTAATGGCGGTCGTGATGACTATGGGTTGTTCCAGGCCGGCATCGGCATGAGCTGGGAACTGGATCTGTGGGGCCGCTTACGCCGCCAGGTGGAAGCCGCCGACGCACGCGTGCAGATGGCCGAGGAAGATGCACACGCGGTGCGTATCGCCCTGCTGGCGGAAACCGCGCGCGATTACCTGCAGTTGCGCGCAACACGCCAGCTGCTGGCCATCACCGAGGACAACCTCAGCATCGCCCACGACATCAAGCGGCTGACCGAAGCGCGCCAGCGCCAGGGCGTTGCCAGCACGTTGCAGGTGTCCAGTGCGGCGGCACAGGTGGCATCGTTGCAGGCACGCATCGCGCCGTTGCGGCATCGCGAATCACAATTGCGCAATGCGTTGGCGTTCCTGCTGGCGAAGCCGCCACAGGCGCTGGATGCGCAGTTGCAGAGCGCGCGCCGCGACTGGCCTGCGCTGCCGACCGTCGCCGTGGGCGTGCCCAGTGAACTGGCCGAGCGTCGTCCCGATGTCCGCCGTGCCGAGGCTGCGTTGCATGCAGCCACGGCTGGCATCGGCGTGGCCAAGGCCAGCTTCCTGCCGCGCATCACCTTGAATGGCGATGCCGGTTTCCAGGCCAAGCAGCTGGATGACCTGGATGGCTGGAACGCGCATCGCTTCAGTATCGGCCCGTCGATCAGCTTGCCGATCTTCCAGGGCGGACGCCTGAAGGCCAACCTGGCGCTGAGCAGGCTGCAGCAGCAACAGTCGGCGCTGCAGTTCCGCCGTACCGTGCTGCAGGCCTGGCATGAAGTGGACGATGCCATCGACGGCTATGCCGCCGAACAGCAACGCACCGCGCAGCTGCATGTGGCGGTGGATGAGAGCGAGACGGCGCTGGGCGCCGCGC
>NZ_QAIJ01000160.1:26308-26979 GCF_003060985.1 Stenotrophomonas sp. HMWF023 | reverse complement strand
GCCATGCGCTGCACGGTCGGCAGCGCATGGCCGAGCTGCTGGATGGCGTGGTACTGGATGACGGCCGCAACGCACTCGGTCGCCAGCGCATCGCCCATATCCGTGATGAGCTGCGTGCCTATGACCGCCAGCACCAGGCCCCGCCGCTGACAAAGACCCCGCGCTGGTAAGCGCAGCAGGTCCTGGCGTGCCGACCAACGGTCGGCACCCACCAGACCAGTACATCCACGCCATGCGTGGATGAGGCGAACCAAGGTTCTGCCAGTAGTAGATCCACACCATGCGTGGATGGAGCGAACCAAGGTTCGCCCCCCACCAACAGGGTCAGGCCGGTACGCCTGCCACCTTCGCGAACGCGCTGCGGAAGCGCGCCATCTCTTCCTCGGTGCCCACGGTCACGCGCACGCGCTGCGGCCAGATCGGCCAGCTGCGGCCGATCACCACGCCGTTGTCCGCCATGGCCTTGGCGAAGGCGGCGCCGTCACGTTGCACATCCACCACGAAGCAGTTCGCTTCCGTCGGCAGGCAGTGGAAGCCACGCTTGCCCAGCCAGGCGATGGTGCTCTGCCGGACCTTGGCATTCTGCAGGCGTCGCTGCGGGATCAGCTGCGGGTCACGCAGGCTGGCCAGTGCTGCCGCAAGCGCAGGCACCGGCAGCGGGTTCTCGCCCA
>NZ_QAIJ01000160.1:16248-26298 GCF_003060985.1 Stenotrophomonas sp. HMWF023 | reverse complement strand
GGGTTTGCCGCCGCCACACCAAGCCGCAAGCCGGCCATGCCGTACAGCTTGGAGAACGTGCGTAGCACGATCAGGTCATCGCGCCGGGCCACCTGTGCAATCAGGCTGGGCTGTTCGCTGTACTGCAGGTAGGCCTCGTCCAGCAGCACGCGGGTGCCGGCGGGCTTGTTGGCCAGCAGCCAGGCCAGTTCCTCGGCGGGGCTGATCGAGCCGGTGGGATTGTTGGGGTTGCACACGTACAGCAGGCCGGTCGGTCGCGCGTGGGCAGCGGCCACCATCGCGCGCAGGTCGTGCGCGCCGTCGTTGCGCAGTGGCACCTTCTGCACGTGGGCGCCGCGCGCGGCTGCCATCTCGCCCAGCGTCTCGAAGGTCGGGTCGGCCACCACCAGGCCCGCCTGCGGGCCGGTCCACAGCGTCGCCGCACGGTTCAGCGGTTCGCTGGAGCCCGGATACAGGCGCACGTGGTCGGCGGGAATTCCGGCCAGGGCGACGAAGGCATCGCGTACCTCACCGGCCAAGGCGAAGCGGTAACGCCCGCAGCTGGCGATGCTGTCGCGTGCCGCCTGTTGTGCAGCGGGCGAGGGGCCGTAGGGGCATTCGTTGAAGTTCAGCAGCACCGCGCCGACATCGGCGTTTGGCGCGGCAACGGTCGCTGGCTGTGCCTGGGCCGACCGGGGCAGGCCGCTGCCGGCAAGGGCGAGGCCGGCGCCGGCCAGTTGCAGGAAGTGGCGACGGGAGGCAGGCAAGGTCACAGAGGCGGTTCCGGAAGGGCGACCGACGCACGCTAGCGCTGGCAGCGAGTGCCGGCAAGCGGTTGCGTAGAGCTGGTGCCACGCTCGACTGCTGTTCGCCGCCTGCTGAGTCTGGCTCGACGCTACAGACAGGGCCTGACGCGCAGGCGCGGTAGAATTCACGGCCATCCCAGAACCCGCGGATTCCGATGAGCCCCAGCCCCGCCGAACGTGCTGAAGACCTGCGCCGGCAGATCGCCCAGGCCAATCGCGCCTATCACGAGCTGGATGCGCCGGAGATCCCCGACGTCGACTACGACCGTCTGGTGCGTGAGCTGGAGGCGCTGGAGCGCGAGCATCCCGATCTTGCCCGTGCCGACAGCCCGACCCAGCAGGTGGGCGCCCGCCCGTCGGGACGCTTCGCCGAAGTCACCCATGCGGTGCCGATGCTGTCGCTGTCCAATGCCTTCAGCGATGAGGAAGTAGCCGACTTCGTGCGCCGCATTGATGAGCGTCTGCGCCGCGGCACCCTGCGTTTTTCCGCCGAACCGAAGATGGATGGCCTGGCGATCAGCCTGCGCTACGAGGACGGCCATTTCGTGCTGGGCGCCACCCGCGGCGATGGCAGCACCGGCGAGGACGTGACCGCCAACCTGCGCGAGATCGGTGACATCCCCAAGCGCCTGAAAGGCAAGGACTGGCCGGATGTGCTGGAAGTGCGTGGCGAGGTCTACATGGCCCGCGCTGACTTCGAGGCCTACAACGAGCGCGCGCGCCTGCACGGTGGCAAGGTGCTGGCCAATCCGCGCAACGCCGCCGCCGGTTCGCTGCGCCAGCTCGACCCGAAGATCAGCGCGCAGCGCAGGCTCAGTTTCTTCACCTACGGTACCGGTGACGTGCAGGGCGGTGAGCTGCCCGATACGCATTCGGGCACGCTGGCACAGCTGCGCGAATGGGGCTTCCCGGTCAGCGACCTGTGCAAGGTGGTGGAGGGCAGCGACGGCCTGCTGGCCTATTACCGGGACATCGGCGAGCGTCGTGACGGCTTGGCATTCGATATCGATGGTGTGGTCTACAAGCTCGATGACCGCGCCGGTCAGCAGACCATGGGCTTCGTTTCGCGCGCACCGCGCTGGGCCATCGCGCACAAGTTCCCGGCGCAGGAACAGAGCACCACGCTGGAAGCCATCGAAATCCAGATCGGCCGCACCGGAGCTGCCACCCCGGTAGCACGCCTGGCGCCGGTCGCAGTGGCTGGGGTGATCGTCTCCAACGCCACCCTGCACAACGCTGACCAGATCGCGCGCCTGGACGTGCGCGTGGGCGACAGCGTGATCGTGCGCCGTGCCGGCGATGTAATCCCGGAAGTGGTCAGCGTCATCCTCGACCGCCGCCCTGCGGGTACCACGCCCTGGCAGATGCCGACCAGCTGCCCGGTGTGCGGTTCGGAGATCGTGCGCGAGGAAGGTGCTGCTGCCTGGCGCTGCTCGGGCGAGCTGTCCTGCCCGGCGCAGCGCAAGGAAGCCATCGCCCACTTCGCCTCACGACGGGCGATGGATATCGACGGCCTTGGCGACAAGTACATCGAAACGCTGGTGGACGCCGGCATCGTCAAAAGCGTGGCCGATCTGTACCGCCTCACCCGTGACCAGCTGCTGCACCTGAAGCTGGTGCTGGATGCTGAAGACCCTTCCGCACTCGCAGCCAGCCTGAAACTGCACCTGCCAGCCGAAGGCAGCGGCGCGGTGCTCAACGCCGTGTTGAAGCTGGATGGCAACGATGCCGGATGGCGCGCGCAGGCACTGGCGCAGCCGGCCGCCTTCGAATGGAACACGAAGAAGATCGCCACCAAGTGGGCGGACAACCTGATTGCCGCGATCGACGCCAGCCGTGATGCGACGCTGGAACGGCTGCTGTTCGCGTTGGGCATCGAGCACGTTGGCGAGAGCACCGCCAAGGCACTGGCACAGTGGTTTGGCGATCTGGCGTTGATTCGCCGTCTACCGTGGCCGCTGTTCAAGCGCGTTCCGGATATCGGTGGCGAGGTGGCACGTTCGCTGGGTCACTTCTTCGAACAGGAGGGCAACCAGCAGGCCATCGATGCGCTGCTGCAGGTGGGGCAGGTACGTATCAGCGACGTGCATCCGCCGAGCGCAAAGCTGCGCGAAGGTCTTGACCTGGCCCAGTTGCTGGTTGAAGCGGAGATTCCCGGCATCACCCGCCTGCGTGCCGAGAAGCTGGTCGCCGCACTGCCCAGCGCGCAGTCGGTGCTGGACGCCGAGCACGGCCAGTTCGTCAACGCCGGCCTGCCCGATGACACCGCGCGAGGCGTCGCTGACTGGCTGGACAGCGAGGGCCATGGCGCGATGCTGCTGGCAGCCGAAGTGGAGATGAAGCACATCCTGGCCAGCGCACCGGCCCTGGCAGAAGTGGTGGCCGGGCCGCTGGACGGGCAGACCGTGGTTCTGACCGGCACGCTGGCCCTGCTCAATCGCGATACCGCCAAGGAGCGCCTGGAGGCGCTGGGCGCCAAGGTATCCGGCAGCGTGTCGAAGAAGACCAGTTTCGTGGTTGCCGGCACCGAGGCGGGATCGAAGCTGGACAAGGCGCAATCACTGGGCGTTCCGGTGTGGGATGAAGAGCGCCTGCTGGCCTACCTCGCCGAACACGAATGATGAACCGGCCGGGTGCGCAGGCGCCCGGCACGCAACCGCAGAGGAACACTGATGCAGACCGCTCCGCTGGATTTCCGCCTGGCCACCCGTGCCGACGAGGAACTGCTGATCGCGCTGATGCGCGATTTCTACGCCGAAGACAAGATCGAATTCGACGATGCGCGTGTGCGCCGTGGTGTCGATGCGCTGCTGGCTGATCCGCGCAACGGCGAAGTGCTGCTGTGGCTGGACGAGGCCGCAGTCGTCGTCGGCTATGCGGTGATCGCGATGGGCTTCAGCCTGGAGCAGGGCGGCCATTTCATGCTGTTGGACGAGCTCTATCTCAGCCATCGCGCACGCGGCCGTGGCCGTGGCAAGCGGGCACTGGCCATCTGCGAACAGCGCGCGCGGGGGCGCGGCGTGAGCCGGCTGCGGTTGGAGGTCAATCATCACAACGAACTGGCGCGCCGCCTGTATCTGGCCAGCGGCTACATCGATGACACCCGCGATCTGCTGACCCTGCCGCTGGATCATCCGCGCCCGGAGGGCATCCTGTGAGCGAGGCACTGCTGCGCAGCCTGCAACAGCGCGCCACCCTCAATGCGCTGGTGCGGCGCTTCTTCGCCGAGCGTGGCGTGCTGGAGGTGGAAACGCCGATCCTGTCGGTGGCGGGCAACACCGAGCCGAACATCGACAGCTTCCACACCGATTTCAGTGGCCACGTCGATGCGGGCGGTCGCCGCCGCTGGCTGCGCACCTCGCCGGAGTTCCCGCTCAAGCGACTGCTCGCTGCCGGCGTGGGCGACTGCTATGAGCTGGGCCGGGTGTTCCGCAACGGCGAAGCGGGCGGTCGCCATAACCCCGAGTTCACCATGCTGGAGTGGTATAGGGTTGGCTGGGACCACCATCGGTTGCTGCAGGAAACGGCGGAACTGGTGGGGCAGGCACTGGCGCTGGTGGGGCGCAGCGCGACGTTGCGTGTGCTGAGCTATCGCGAACTGTTCCAGCAGCACGCAGGCGTGGACCCGTTCGATGCCGATGAGGCAGCGCTGCGCGCCGCGCTGGGCGAGGTGCACATCGATCCGGTGGGCCTGACCCGCGATGACTGGCTGGATCTGTTGATGACCCACCGCATCCAACCGCATTTCGATGACGCGGTCATGACCGTCGTCCACGACTGGCCCGCCAGCCAGGCGGCATTGGCGCGCATCCGCGCCGGCACACCGCCGTTGGCCGAGCGTTTTGAGCTGTACCTGGGCGCGGTGGAACTGGCCAACGGTTATCACGAACTGAACGATGTGGCTGAACAACGCGCGCGTTTCCAGCATGACCTGCAGCGCCGCCACGCCCGCGGACAGGTGCAGCCCGCGCTGGATGAAGCGTTGCTGCATGCACTGCCTTTGATGCCCGACTGTGCCGGCGTTGCCGTTGGCATCGATCGCCTGTTGATGGCGATGCACCGTACACCGCGCATTGCAGATGTACTTGCATTCGATTTCGCCCACGCATGACCCGACGAATTCCCATGGACCTGGCAGGCTGAACGAAAACGCGCTTTTCCGCGCTTGATTCAGCAAGCACGATGATGCTCTTATCACAGCCGATACCGCACACTTGCGTCGTGGTTCATCCATTCATGGGGAAGGCTTTGGTCAAGTGGTTTGCGGTCGTAGCGGCACCGATGTACTCCGTGGCGATATGGGGTGGCCTGCTTCCGTCGACCGCATCGGCGCAGTCGATTGGCTATGACAGCGAAGTGGTGACCTGCGAATCCCGCGACATGGGCTGGGTGCACTGCGATATCGACATCAGCAACGGTGTCGACCTGATCCGCCAGTTGTCCAGCAACAGCTGCATCCGTGGCAGCGAGTGGGGCACCGACCGCAGTGGCGTGTGGGTGACCCTGGGCTGCCGCGCCGAGTTCCGCGCGCGCCGTGCAGAGAATGGTGCCGTGCCCTCGGCCGAGGGTCGCAAGCGTCTGGTGCGACGGGTCGTGCGCTGTGAGTCCAACGGTCGCCCGCAGAGTTGCCCTGTACGCCTGGATGGTGCGCCGGTGCGGCTGCTGCGGCAGCTGTCGGTGCTGCCGTGCCGGGAAGGGCAGGGCTGGGGCTACAAGCGCAATGAGGTATGGACCACCCGGGGTTGCCAGGGTGATTTCGAGGTGGCCGACGAGCAGGGCCGTTTTGTCGACGTGGCGCGCCGGCTGACCTGCGAATCCAAGTCCAAGAAGCGCCGCTTCTGTGGCGCCAGCATCTCTACCAGCGCCATCATCTCCAACCAGCTTTCCAGCACCCCGTGCGAGGAAGGCAATACCTGGGGCTGGAACCGCAACGGCATCTGGGTCGACGGCGGCTGCCGCGCCGAATTCTCGGTGAACTGAATCCCGACGGGTCCATCCGTGCATGGCGTGGCCCTACAATGGGCCCATGAACACTGCCACCGACCTCGACTACGCCCGCTACGACCACATCCGCCCGATCCTGTGGACCGGCGATACCCTGCAACTGCTTGACCAGCGCAAGCTGCCGTTCGTGGTCGAGCATGTGGCCTGCCATGACAGTGATGAGGTGGCCGCCGCCATCCACGCCCTGACCGTGCGCGGCGCGCCGGCCATCGGCATCGCTGCCGCCTGGGGTGTGGTGCTGGCCGCACGTGATGTGCAGGCGGCCGACGGCACGCACGCCCTGCAGCAGCTGGAACCGGCGCTGCAGCGGCTGAACGCCTCGCGCCCGACCGCGGTGAACCTGGCCTGGGCGCTGGCACGCATGCGGCGTTGCCTGGGTGCTGCGGGTGCCGACTGGAAGGCGCTGCTGGAGGCCGAGGCACAGGCCATCGCTGAAGAAGACCTGGCCGCCAACCGCCATATGGGTGCCCTCGGTGCCGGCCTGATCGAGGCTGGCAGCGGCGTGTTGACCCATTGCAACACCGGTTCGCTGGCCACCGCCGGCTTCGGAACGGCGCTGGGCGTGATCCGCGCCGGCATGGCCCAGGATCGCATCGCCCGCGTGTTCGCCGGCGAGACCCGGCCGTGGCTGCAGGGTGCGCGCCTGACCGTGTGGGAGCTGCAGCAGGACGGTATCGACGCGACGCTGATCGCCGACTCGGCCGCTTCGCACCTGATGAAGACCGGTGCCGTGCAGTGGGTGATCGTCGGCGCCGACCGGATCTGCGCCAACGGCGATACCGCCAACAAGATCGGCACCTACCAGCTGGCCATCGCGGCCCGCCACCACGGGGTGAAGTTCATGGTCGTGGCGCCGTCCTCGACGGTGGACATGGATACCGTGGACGGTAGCCAGATCGAGATCGAACAGCGCGATCCGGGCGAACTGTACGGCGTGGGCGGCACCCGCACCGTGGCCGAGGGCATCGCTGCCTGGAACCCGGTGTTCGATGTCACCCCGGGCGAGCTGATCGATGCCATCGTGACCGAGCGGGGGGTGATCCTGAACCCGACCGCAGAGAACATGCGCGCCGCCTTCGGCGGCTGACGCGGGCAGGGGCGGGAGCCTTTCCACGGGAAACCGCCCCGGCCCGGCGACCGGTAGTGCCGGCCGCTGGCCGGCAAACCCCTAAGTTCCTGATTTGTGCCGGTAAAATCACCGTAAAAGCAGGCGGAAAACGGCCCCGTGTGGTAGAATCCAGCGGTTGAATCGAGGTTCCGGCACGACCGCCCCAGGGTGGATGCGCCGGACTGGACCGCTACCAGACAACGGAACCCGAATGGCAGAAACCGCCAAGGAAATCATCCAGGTCAACCTGGAAGACGAGATGCGCAAGAGCTATCTCGATTACGCCATGAGCGTGATCGTGGGGCGCGCGCTGCCAGATGCGCGCGATGGCCTCAAGCCGGTGCATCGTCGTGTGCTGTTTGCGATGAATGAACTCAACGCGCACAGCAACAAGCCCTACTTCAAGTCGGCACGTATCGTCGGTGACGTCATCGGTAAGTACCACCCGCATGGCGATCAGTCGGTGTACGACACGCTGGTGCGTCTGGCACAGCCGTTCTCGCTGCGTTACATGCTGGTCGATGGCCAGGGTAACTTCGGTTCGGTCGACGGCGACTCCGCCGCGGCGATGCGATACACCGAGGCGCGCATGTCGCGGCTCGCGCATGAGCTGATGGCGGACATCGACAAGGAAACCGTCGATTTCCAGCCCAACTACGACGAAAAGGAACTGGAGCCGACGGTCATGCCGACCCGGTTCCCGAACCTGCTGGTCAATGGTTCGGCTGGTATCGCGGTGGGCATGGCGACCAACATTCCGCCGCACAACCTCACCGAATCGATCAATGCCTGCATCGCGCTGATCGACAATCCGGAAATCGATATCGACGGCCTGATGGAGTTCATCCCGGGCCCGGATTTCCCGACCGCAGGCATCATCAACGGCACCGCTGGCATCATCGCCGGCTACCGCACCGGCCGTGGCCGCGTGCGCATCCGTGCCAAGGCGGATGTCGAAGTGGCCGACAACGGCCGCGAATCGATCATCGTCACTGAAATTCCTTACCAGGTGAACAAGGCGCGTCTGATCGAGAAGATCGCCGAGCTGGTCAAGGAAAAGAAGATCGAAGGCATCAGCGAGCTGCGCGATGAGTCCGACAAGGACGGCATGCGCATCTACATCGAAATCAAGCGCGGCGAGTCGGCCGAGGTTGTGCTCAACAACCTCTACCAGCAGACCCAGATGGAGTCGGTGTTCGGCATCAACATGGTGGCGCTGGTCGACGGCCGCCCGCAGTTGATGAACCTCAAGCAGATGCTGGAGGCCTTCGTCCGCCACCGTCGCGAAGTGGTCACCCGCCGCACCGTGTTCGAGCTGCGCAAGGCGCGCGCCCGTGCCCACGTGCTGGAAGGCCTGACCGTTGCGCTGGCCAACATCGACGAGATGATCGAACTGATCAAGACCTCGCCGAACCCGGGTGAAGCACGCGAACGCATGCTTGCGCGCCTGTGGGAGCCGGGTCTGGTCGGTTCGATGCTCGGCGCCGCCGGTGCCGAAGCCTCGCGTCCCGATGACCTGCCCAAGGGTGTGGGCCTGATCGAAGGCGGCTACCAGCTGACCGAGATCCAGGCGACCCAGATCCTGGAAATGCGCCTGCACCGCCTGACCGGGCTGGAGCAGGACCGCCTGACCGAGGAATACAAGCAGCTGCTGGAAGTGATCGCCGGGCTGATCCATATCCTGGAAGATCCCGACCGCCTGCTGCAGGTGATCCGCGAAGAGCTGATCAACGTGCGTGCCGAGTTCGGTGACGAGCGCCGTACCGAGATCCGCCACAGCGAAGAAGATCTGGACATCCTCGACCTGATCGCCCCGGAAGACGTGGTGGTCACCGTCTCCCACGCCGGCTACGTGAAGCGCCAACCGGTGAGCGTGTACCGCGCGCAGCGCCGTGGCGGCCGTGGCCGCAGCGCGGCGTCGACCAAGGAAGAGGATTTCATCGAACAGCTGTGGCTGGTCAACACGCACGACACGCTGTTGACCTTCACCAGTTCGGGCAAGGTGTTCTGGCTGCCGGTGTACCAGCTGCCCGAAGCCGGTTCCAACGCCCGCGGTCGTCCGATCATCAACTGGATCCCGCTGGAGCCCGGCGAACGCGTGCAGGCCGTGCTGCCGGTGCGCGAGTACGCCGATGGTCAGTTCGTGTTCTTCGCCACGAAGAACGGTACGGTCAAGAAGACTCCGCTGGGCGAGTTCGCCTTCCGTCTGGCCCGCGGCAAGATCGCGATCAACCTCGACGAGGGCGATGCCCTGGTTGGCGTCGGCCTGACCGATGGCGAGCGCGACATCCTGCTGTTCGCCTCCAATGGCAAGACCGTGCGCTTCGGTGAAGACAAGGTCCGCTCGATGGGCCGTACCGCTACCGGCGTGCGTGGCATCAGGATGCCGGCCGGCGAGGAAGTGGTCAGCCTGATCGTGGCCGAGAGTGCTGGCGGCATCGAGGATGAGAACGAGGACGACAACGGTGTCGAGGAAGCCATCGCCACCGGCGACGCGGTGATCGAAGGTGCCGACGACGCCAACCTGCGTTACATCCTCACTGCCACCGAAAACGGCTACGGCAAGCGCACCCCGCTGCCGGACTACCCGCGCAAGGGTCGTGGCACGCAGGGCGTCATCGGCATCCAGACCACCGAGCGCAATGGCAAGCTGGTCGCCGCGGTGCTGATGGGTACCGACGATGAAGTCCTGCTGATCTCCGACGGCGGCACCCTGGTGCGTACGCGTGGCTCGGAAATCAGCCGCGTCGGCCGCAACACCCAGGGCGTGACCCTGATCCGCCTGTCCAAGGACGAGAAGCTGCAGGCGGTGGAGCGCATGGATGCCTCGATCGACGAGGACGAGGACGAGGTGGCCGCCGCCACCCCGGCCGCGTCCGACGGCGCACCGGCTGCTGCCAGCAGCGAGGACGCCGCGCAGGAGTGATCCTGCCGCGATGCTGAGGTACCCGACGACGCCGGCCTTGTGCCGGCGTCGTCGTGTCCGCCGTCGAAAATACGCACGCACTTCACGGTGACGGTGGCATAAGGGCGCATGCTGCCCCCGGAGAGCGTCGATGTCCGCCACGCCGCAGTCCGCTTCCGCCGCAACGCCCACCTCGCGCCACCCGCTGATCACCGTCCTGGCCTTGTTGCTGATCGTGCTCGGCCTGA
>NZ_QAIJ01000160.1:15569-16235 GCF_003060985.1 Stenotrophomonas sp. HMWF023 | reverse complement strand
GCTGTGGACCTGGTGGGAATCGGGCAGCGATTACTGGCGCTGGGTGCCACGGCTGGGCTTGGTGACCGCGCTCGGTATCATCCTGGCGTTGCTGGCGCCGACCCTGCAGGCGCCGGTATCCAGGCGTCTGTCGCGCAGCGTGGCCGCTGTGCTGATGCTGGTGTTCGTGGCCGCCTTCGGGCTCGCGTTCGCTCCCCATGGCCTGGTCGACGGGCACCAGCCGTTCCCGGAGCCGGCGGTCAGCGCCGGGCTCGATCCGACCCGTGATACCACCGGTCTGCAGCCGGCCGACCAGCCGGCGGAAGGCGATTGGCCGGCGTGGGGGCGCAGCAATGCCGCCACTCGCTATTCGCCGCTGCAGCAGGTCACTCCTGAAAACGTGGGAACCCTGCAACTGGCGTGGCAGTTCCGCACCGGCGACCTGCCGAAGAAGCGTTGGGGTGCGGAAACCACGCCATTGAAGATCGGTGATCGGTTGTACCTGTGCACCGCCCGCAATCAGCTGATCGCGCTCGATGCCGGTAACGGCAAGGAACTCTGGCGTTTCGATCCGAAGGTGAAGGATGCCTCGATCCCGTACACGGCCGCCTGCCGTGGCGTGTCCTACTACGAACAGCCCAGCGCGCCGACCGTCGCCGATGCCGCGCTGGCCGACGTGGCCGCCGA
>NZ_QAIJ01000160.1:14277-15559 GCF_003060985.1 Stenotrophomonas sp. HMWF023 | reverse complement strand
CGCCGACCCGTATCAGCCGGAGCGCGGCGCCCGGCAGCCGCGCAGCGTGCAGTGCACGCATCATCGAAGGCACCCTGGACGGCCGCCTGATCGCGGTGGACGCCGACAGCGGTCGCCCCTGCGCCAACTTCGGCAACAACGGCCAGGTCGACATCACCCTGGGCATGGGCGAGGTGCCGCCGGGTTACGTCTCGATCACCTCGCCACCGGCGATCGTCCGCGGTGTCATCGTCACCGGCCATCAGGTGCTGGACGGCCAGCGCCGCGACGCGCCTTCCGGCGTGATCCAGGCCTACGATGCGGTCAGCGGCAAGCTGCGCTGGGCGTGGGACATGGACCAGCCCGAGCGCGGCGGCCTGCCACCGCGCGAGCAGACCTATACGCGTGGCACACCGAACATGTGGACCACCGCTACCGGCGATGAAGCGCTGGGCCTGGTGTACCTGCCGATGGGCAATGCCGCGGGCGACTACTGGAGTGGCTCGCGCACGGAAAACCAGAACAGATACGCGACCTCGCTGGTCGCCATCGATGTAGCCACCGGCAAGCCGGTCTGGCATTTCCAGGCGGTGCGCAAGGACGTCTGGGATTACGACCTGGGTTCACAGGCCAGCCTGATCGACTACCCGACGGCATCCGGCAAGGTGCCGGCAATCCTGCTGCCCACCAAGCAGGGCGACATGTACATCCTCGACCGTCGCAACGGCCAGCTGCTGACCCCGGCCGAAGAGCGCAAGGTGCCGCAGGGCGGTGTAGAGCCCGAGCAGCGCGCCGCTACCCAGCTGTTTTCGCTGTACCACACGCTGCGGCGCGACGACGCGCTGACCGAGCGCGACATGTGGGGCATCACCCCCATCGACCAGCTGGTCTGCCGCATCCAGTTCCGCAAAGCGCATTACGAAGGGTTCTACACACCGCCCAGCAGCGATCACCATTCCATCGAATACCCCGGCTACAACGGCGGTTCGGACTGGGGCAGCGTGGCCATCGATACGCGGCGCGGCGTGATCGTGGCCAACTACAACGACATGCCCAACTACAACCGGCTGGTGTCGCGCGCCGAGGCCGACCGCAAAGGCTGGCTGCCACGCGAGCAGATGCGTGCGGACAAGGGCGGTGCCGAAAGGGCAGGGGACCCGCAGGTGGGAACGCCCTATGGCATCGACGTCAATGCCGGTTGGCGGCTGCCGTTCACCGGCCTGCTGTGCAAGCAGCCACCCTATGGCGGCATCCGTGCGATCGACCTGCGCAGCGGCAAGCTGTTGTGGGACCGGCCGTTCGG